>NZ_VFTJ01000049.1:0-3030 GCF_006439595.1 Mesorhizobium sp. B3-1-9 | reverse complement strand
ACGGGTGGCATCCGGACTTTGACGAGATGCCAGACTTAGGGGTTGAGGGCGCACCTTATCCCGGCGGGTCTGACGGGCCAGAGGGTAGGCCGCAGGCGTAACTCCCCAAATTTTGCTTGAACTCAGGGTTTCGCCCGCGTTGGGCGAAGCCCTTTCAGCTTGTGCAGCAAAAAGGGGGACGTTCATGGAAATTTTCAACGAGCCTGCGGCTATCAACGAGGCACGGGACCCAACCGCTCTTCATGTCATCGTTGCGCCGTCTAGAGCCGGCAAAACACAGCGAGCGAGCAACGAGCAAACGTATTTCGCCACGATTAATCCTAATGACCCGCCCGTTAAAGTCTTCATCGCACCCGAAAACGTCCAGCTTCCGCCAAAACGCAAGGGTGGCCAGAAAAAGCCACCGATAACCGCACACCTGATCATTGGTTTTGACACCGAATATCAGTCCCGAGAGCCAGTTGGTCCGACCAAGGCCGAAGCCGCGGGCGCCCAGAACGAAATCCTCTCCTATCAGTTCTGCACCAGGCTGATTTCCCAAGACCAACAGGACGAAACGCCGGTCCAGTCCAGCGGGATCATAATTCCCAACGAAGGACAACGGTGGCTTCTGCGAGATTTCATCGCGGCAGCTATCGGCACATTCATCGGTGAGCATCCGGACAACAGGGTGCCAACCGATATCTACCTGGTCGGGCACTTCACCCGGGCTGACCTGCCGATGTTTGATGAATTTGCCGATGAGGCCAAAAGCACGATGAGCAACGTGCGCAGCACGTTCGTGTCGATCGACCGCGCTATTCCAATGGAGTTAGTCGATGGGCAGGGGCAGGAGATCGCCGAATTCAAGATCAGGCTAAGGGACACGATCCTTCTGGCTCCGTCCAATGCGAAGCAGCTGGCAGATGTCGGCAAGATGCTCGGCTTCAACAAGATCGAACTGGCGGCCACAGCGGCGAAGGAACGAGAAATCAAGTCGCAGATGAAGTTATTTCGGGCGGAAAACTGGCCACTTTTCCGCGAATACGCGATCCGAGACGCGGAAATCTGCACGCAATATGCCGAGCAGTTGATCCGCCAGTATGACGAGCTATTCGGGAAGTTCGCCATGCCGCTGACGCTGACCTCATTCGGGTCCAAGCTCGCCATCGCACAGTGGGAAATCAAAGGGTGGAAGCCGGATGACGTGCTGGGCCGCGAAGAGAAAAAGGTCCAATCGTTCAGCAAAAAGCTAGGCTACTCGGTTACCAAGACGATCCATCCTCATCAGGAACTCGTCTACTACGAGCTGGACTTCGTGTCGGAGGCCTATCATGGCGGCCGCAACGAGCAGTTCATGTACGGGATCTGTGATGAGGGGATCTGGCGGGACCACGATCTAAGCTCAGCCTATCCAACGGCGATGACGCTTCTGTGCAAACCGATCTGGGAGAAGATCGAGAGGGACGTGGCAATTGACAAAATCGACGCGCTGGACCTTGCTTATGCATCAGTCGATTTCGAATTCCCGCATTCCGTGCGGTTTCCGACACTGCCAGTTCGAACGGCCAACGGGATCATTTTCCCGCGAAAGGGACGTGCGTGCTGCGCCGCTCCCGAATTGGCCCTGGCAAGGCAACTCGGGGCAAAGCTGGAACTTCGTCGTTCTGTCAGGGTGCCTGTCGAACAAGGTGTTGGGGTATTTACCGACTTCATCAACGACTGCATCAGCCGCAGGAAGGACTTCAAGAAGGGAACGTTCGGCAACCTGTTCTGGAAGGAGGTCGGCAACAGCACCTATGGCAAGACCGCGCAGGGCTTGCGGAAGAAGCGGGTGTATGACCTTCGCGCTGATGACATGGTCGAACTGCCAGAGAGCGAGCTAACGCAGCCATTTTTCGCCGCGTTCATCACGTCATACACGCGGGCCGTTCTCGGTGAAGTACTCAACAGGTTTCCCGATACCGTCCAGGTTTTCAGCGTGACGACTGATGGATTCTTGTCAAACGCCAACGACGCGGAGCTGGAACATGCCACGGCCGGATCAATTTTCGACTCGTTCAAGAAGGCAAAAGCCAATCTTGGCCGTGACGATCCACCCATGGAGGTCAAACACACAATCCGTCAGCCTGTTGGCTGGAGGACCAGAGGGTCGGCAACGCTGAAGCTCGGCGACAAAGCCGGCGAAAACATCGTCCTGCAAAAGGGTGGTATCAAGCTGGACACGCGGGACCTTCTGCCGGAAGAGGAAAACGCGCAGATTGTCGAACTGTTTTTCAACCGTACGGAAGGGCAGACACTGACCTATGAATCAGGTGTCGGGCTGAAGGAAATGATCCGCTTCGGTGCTGACTTCGTGATGAGGACGGTGACCAAAAAGCTGTCGATGGAATTCGACTGGAAGCGAAGGCCAATCGACCTCATAGACAGATCGGTCGAATTCCAGGGGAAGACCTACACCCACCTGTCATTTTCTTCGGTGCCGCTCGAGGATTTCGACGAATTCCAAAACGTCCGGGAGGTCTGGGACAAATGGGCCACGAATCCTTTCAGGATTCTCAGGTCCGTTCCGGACCTGAGAGCTTTCCAGCATTTTATCGATACCAAACGCAAAACCAGCGAATCGGTGTTGCGGTATTCCAGCAAAACCGACGGGGACCTGAAGAGGGCCAAACGCGATCTGGCGCGGGCATTTAAACACTACCAAGCAGGGTTCGACCTGATACATAAGCGGATGGGGAAAATCCGGCACAACAGGTTCTGCGAAATCCTCAATGAGGTGGGAATTCCCTGTCAGGTATCCGACCTGGACAATGCGAAACGCAATACATTCGAACCTCATCAATTCATTGAAAGTGACAGGTCGGTCGCAGCCTTGAACAGGTTAAAAAGGGAATATTTTTATGAATTGGATTTGGATTTGTTTTTAGCCCGGCAAACCCCGCACTAAATTTCAAAGGCCATCATCGTCTCAAATCCTTACGAACGGGGTTGCGAAGGCCTTCGAAATTTCGCCCGGGCTTTCCCTGGCAATGTGAATGGGTTTTAAAA
>NZ_VFTJ01000048.1:0-4542 GCF_006439595.1 Mesorhizobium sp. B3-1-9 | reverse complement strand
GCGCTGCGAAGCAGCGACGGATTGGGGGAACCACGTGGCAATCAAGCCTCAGGTCTGATCAGTCACGCCAGTCACAGAAGATGTGCATCGCGTAGCCGCCAGAGGAGGGCGCGAGGGATCGCCAGCGCTGACGGCGCAAGCCACTGCAACCGCTCAATCGCCCAGCGGCAGCCTCGGATCGTCCACCTTCAGCGTGTTCACGCTCTGCTTGATGCGGCGCAAATTCTCCAGCACTTTCGGGCCGCGTGATTCCGCCACCGTGGTGGCGATCATGTCGAGGATGGCCAAAAGCGCGTAGCGCGACGAGGTCGGCTTGTAGATGTTGCCGTCCTCGACCGACTGCAAAAGAATCACCGTGTCGGCGGCTTTTGCCAGCGCGGAGTCCGGCGCTGTGATGGCGACGGTGGCGGCGCCATATTGCTGCGCCACTTCGACCGCCTCGATCACCGAGCGCGCATAGCCCGACACCGAGAAGGCGACCAGCGTCGTCTCGGGCGTCGCCACCGCGGCATACATGCGCTGCAGCTGGCCGTCGATCTGGGCGAGCGCCGACAGGCCGAGCCGGAACAGCCGGTTCTGCATCTCGGTCGCCATCATCGAGGAAATGCCGCCCGAGCCGATGCACAGCACGTTGCCGGAAGCGGCGATGCGGGCGGCGACATCCATCAGCGTCGTCATGTCGAGGTTTTCGCTGGCGCGCTGGATGGCGGCGATCGCCGCTTCGGTTATCGCCGAGGCGATGCGCTGCTCGCGCGCGTCGCGGCTGAGCGGCTCCGGCGACAGATACTGGCCGCCGATGGCGATCGCCTGCGCCAGGTAGAACTTGAAATCGCGCAGGCCCTCGCAACCGAGATTGCGGCAGAAGCGGGTGACGGTCGGCTCGCTGACCCCGACGCGCGCGGCGATCTCCGAGATCGCGGCTTTGGAGGCGAAATCGAGGTCGGAAAGCACCAGCCCGGCTAGCCGGCGATCGGACTTGGTGCCGTCCTGCGACATCAATTGCAGGCGGGTGATGATGTCGGCCGGGGTCTTCATGTCATCATCTCAGAGCGGCAGGCCTGTCGCCCTGTCGAAGAGGTGGATGTTGCGCGGGTCCACGCTCACCGGCAGCCGGTCGCCCGGCTTTACCTGCAGCCGGTCGCGGAACACCGCGCGCACAGTGTCGTCGCCGACCGAGCCATAGACATGCGTTTCCGACCCGGTCGGCTCGACGACATCGACCTTGATGGCGAGGGCGTCGTCGCCGGCGCCAACCACGAAATGCTCGGGCCTGATGCCGGCCTCGACCGTGTCGCCGCCGGACGTGGCCTTGCCCGAAAGCGCCAGTCGGCCGCCGCTCGTCGTTTCAAACCAGGAGTTGGCTCCAGCCGTCTTGAGCGCGCCGGAAACGAAACTCATCGAGGGCGAGCCGATGAAGCCGGCGACGAATTTGTTGGCCGGCCGGTCATAGAGCTCCAGCGGCTGGCCGACCTGCTGGATGCGGCCGCGATCCATCACGACGATGCGGTCGGCCATGGTCATCGCCTCGATCTGGTCGTGGGTGACGTAGACGATGGTCGATTTCAGCCGCTGGTGCAGCGCCTTGATCTCGGTGCGCATCTGCACGCGCAATTGCGCGTCGAGATTGGAAAGCGGCTCGTCGAAGAGGAAGACCGAAGGCTCGCGCACGATGGCGCGGCCCATGGCGACGCGCTGGCGCTGGCCGCCCGACAATTGCCGCGGATAGCGATCGAGATAGGAGAAGAGGTTGAGCACGCCCGACGCCTTCTTGACCTTGTCGTCGATCGCGGCGCGGTTCTCGCCGCGGATTTTCGGGCCGAAGCCGATATTTTCCGCAGCCTTCAAATGCGGGAACAGCGCGTAGGACTGGAACACCATGGCGATGTTGCGCTTCTGCGGCGGCAGCTCGTTGGCGCGCGTGCCGCCGATGACGAGATCGCCGGAGGTGATCGCCTCCAGCCCTGCCAGCATGCGCAGCAGGGTGGACTTGCCGCAGCCGGACGGGCCGACCAGCACGACGAACTCGCCGGTCCGGATGTCGAGGTTGATGTCCTCGAGGATTTTGTGCTGGCCGAAGGATTTCGACAGGTTGCGGAACTGGACGTCGGTCATGGTCACGCTCCCAATATATCGTCGATGAAAGGCAGGTAGCCGGCCGTCAGTCCGGCGTCCACGGGCACCACGGCACCTGTTATGCCGGAAGCGCGCTCGGAGGCAAGGAAGGCGACGGCCTCGGCCACTTCCCGTGCGTTGACGATGCGGCCGAGTGGATAGAGCCGCTGCAGCCGGCCGAGGATCTCGGGATCCTTGGCCAGGCGATGGTCCCAGGCGGCGGTGCGGATCGACCCCGGGCACACGACATTGGCCCGCAACCCGCTGCGGCCGAGCTCGACCGCGATCGATTTGGCATAGGCGTTGATGCCGGCCTTGGCCGCGGCATAGGCCGGATTGCCGAAATGCGCGATGGCGTTGACCGAGGAAATGAAGACGACGCTGCCAGAACCGCGCCCGGCCATCGCCTTGATCAGCGGATCGGCGAAAGTCATCACGCCGGTCAAATTGAGGTCGAGCTCCTGCTCGATTTTGTCCGCCGTCAGCGCCTTCAAGGTCTCGGCGCGCGTCCAGCCGGCATTGTTGATCAGGATGTCGGGGACGCCGTCCTTGTCGAGCAGCGCGGGGATCGCCGCTTCGATCGAGGCCCGGTCGAGCAGGTTGAAGACATGGCGCGACGCGATATGCGGGCTGGCCAGCGCTTCCGTCGACTGGTCGCAGCCGACGATTCGCGCGCCGCGCTCCGCCATGAGCTCGACGATCGCCGAACCGAGGCCGCCGCCGGCGCCGGTGACGACAATTGTCTTGCCTTCGAACTCGGCTTTCGAACCCAATTTGCCCGCTCCTCCACCCTCATTTTAAGCCGGCAGGCTAACCATGCAAATGTAATTAAGCAACATGATAATCCGCTTGCATGGCGCGAAATGATGGATAATGTAGGAAAGTAACATAAATCCTGCGCCCCAAAGGGTCCAGGCGCCAACGTGCATCAATGGGAGAGATCAGATGAGCCTTGCGAAATGGACTGTCGGCCTGTTGGCCGGAATGAGCATGCTGGCTTTTGCCGCACCTGCCGGTGCCGGCGAGGTGCGCGTCACCGTCGCCGAATACAGCGCCAAGACCGGCCCCTATTTCGAGGAAGTGAAGAAGGAATTCGAGGCGGCCAATCCCGGCATCACCATCAAGTATGAAGTGGTGCCGTGGGATGTGCTGCTGCAGAAGCTCACCACCGACATCACCGCCGGCACCAATGCCGACCTTTCGATCATCGGCACGCGCTGGCTGATCGACTTCGTCCAGCAGGATGTCGCCGAGCCGCTCGACAGCTACATCAAGCCGGAATTCAAGGACCGCTTCATCGACACCTTCCTGCAGCCCTCGATCATGGACGGCCACACTTACGGCCTGCCGATCGCGGCTTCCGCGCGCGCCATGTATTACAACAAGGAGCTGTTCGAGAAGGCCGGCATCGCCAAGCCGCCGGCGACCTGGACCGAGCTGCAGGAAGATGCCCGCAAGATCAAGGCTCAAGGCGCTTTCGGCTTCGGCCTGCAGGGCAAGGAGATCGAGACCGACGTCTATTACTACTATGCGATGTGGTCGCAGGGCACCGAGATCCTCAACAAGGACGGCACGTCCGGCCTGAGCACGCCCGGCGCGCTGGAAGCCGCCAAGCTCTACAAGTCGATGATCGACGAGGGCCTGACGGAACCCGGCGTCACCTCCAACAACCGCGAGGACGTGCAGAACCTGTTCAAGCAGGGCAAGGTCGGCATGATGATCACCGCGCCCTTCCTGTCCAACCAGATCAAGGAAGAAGCGCCGAACCTGAAATACGGCGTCGCCGCCATCCCCGCCGGCCCGACCGGCGCGCGCGGCACCTATGGCGTCACCGATAGCATCATCATGTTCAAGAACTCCAAGAACAAGGACGAGGCCTGGAAGCTGCTCGACTTCCTGTTCACCAAGGAGCAGCGCGCCAAGTTCACGCAAGGCGAAGGCTTCCTGCCGGTGAACAAGGAAGAGGCGAAGATGGACTATTACGTCAACAACGCCGACCTCGCCGCCTTCACCGCGCTCTTGCCCGACGCCCGCTTCGCGCCGGTCATCCCCGGCTGGGAAGAGATCGCCCAGATCACGTCGGACGCCATGCAGAAGATCTATCTTGGCGGCGACCCCGAGGCCGGTTTGAAGGACGCGGCGGCCAAGGCCGACGCCGTGCTGAAGAAGAAATAAGGGCGTATCTCCCTGCGCCCCGTGGCGCGCTCCACCCCGTCGGAGCGCGCCACACCTTTTTGGTCTTCAGCAGAAAGACAGATCATCGATGTCAGCGCCTTCCAGCCAGCCTCCTTCCTCTCCCTCCGGAGGGGGGAGAGGTGGCTCGGCGAAGCCGAGACGGAGTGGGGGAACCACCTGGCAACCGCCGCGAACGGACACACGAAGGGCACTCGGCGCAAGCATCACCTCCCCCTGCCCCCCAAGGGTGGGGGG
>NZ_VFTJ01000047.1:0-4639 GCF_006439595.1 Mesorhizobium sp. B3-1-9 | reverse complement strand
GTCGTTAGACCGCGTACGATATCCTCGTCGCCCATGAGACTGCGGACTCCTTCGATCGCCTTGGCAGCTAAAACGCCCTTGCCCGTCCTATTGAAGAAGTCCTCGAATGGCTCGGTCCTGCCTGAGACGGGCAAGGCCTGATAAATCTTCTCTAACCCAGGCATGAGCATTTTCCAGAGCTGCGAGATATTCTCCTTCAGCGCAGCGATGTCACTTGGCATTCGGAAGAGAAGGGTGGCGATGAACCCCGCCCATGCCCTCCGCTGTGCTTGCGTGAGATCGTCACCCTCAAGCAGCACCTTAAGCGCGTCAGCTGCCCGGCTGTCGACGGGCGATAGAAACTCAGTTTCCAGGTCTTGCTTAGCGTCGTCAGGCAGGCCTTCGACGGCGTATAGACGCTCAATGTACCCTGCGCCGTCGGGGTGCACACGGCGCGGCTTCACCACGTTACCGTAGGGCCGGGTAAAGCGCACAATCTTCTGGTCAGCGCCTGCCCACTGGCGCAGGTAGAAAACTGGAAGAAAATGGTGTCTGTGCGGCTTGTTGGCAGACATCAAGCAGCTTCTGAGCGGAATTGGGGCCTTACGGTTGCCTTAGGTCTTCCGACTTGTAGTCCTCTTGGCTGGTTTCGAAGCCCGCTTCCGACCGAGCCCGCTGGATTTCGCCAAAGCTGATCGCTGCGCAGCATAATTCGGCGCCACCATCGGATAATCGCGCGTCAGGCCCCACTTTTCACGATACTCGTCGGGCGTCAGATTGTAGTGGGTCATCAGATGGCGCTTCAGTGATTTGAACTTCTTCCCATCCTCGAGGCAGATGACATAGTCGGGGAACACAGATCGCTTCGGATTGACCGCTGGCGTCAGAACTACTATCTCCGGCTCAGCGGGCTGGCCAATTTTCGAAAGTGACGAATTCACGCTGTGGATCAGGTCCGGCAGAGAGGAGACCGGCACCGGATTGTTGCTGACATAGGCAGAAACGATATCGGCGGTTAACTCGATCAAGTTCAGGGTCTCGTCGGCCAAGGCTTTCTCCTTCATGGCAATCGAAGCTTCGTAGCTTTTGGCCGAGACCTAATCAACGGTCGACCTCTACCTCGTACAAATCCATCTGAGCATTCCCGAACCGGCGTTACCGATGAACACGCTGGGGATACCAGCCAACACGTCTTCAACTTGCGCGATAACAGCGTCCGGAACGCGACTGTTCGCCGGACCAGAGTGCTCTGCTAAGATCCAACCCACAGAACCACATCGGGCGAAGGCAAACAGCGCCGGGTTCTCGCCTTCCCACGAATAAAAATACCGTTGGCCGGATAGGACTGACGCCAGAGCAGCCGCGAATTCCTCACCAGGCTTCCTCAGGCAATTGTTGAACTGTTGACCCTCCATGCGGAGCTGTTCGGCCGTAGTGATGGGAATCAGCGCACCAGCCTGATCAAATGGAGGCGCAGGGAATGGCAACAGCCCATACAGGTTTGCCAGGATATTCGCTGGCTGACGGCCCTCAGAGATGCACCGAACAAGGTGCCGTTCCTCGTATCGTGAGGGCATCCGGGCAACTACCCACAGCAACTCGACCATTGCTTGCGCGGATATGTTGCACTTCAGCAGAGCGCGGACGACCGGGTTCGACTCAGTCTTATTCACGGCCGTTGCGAGTGAGGCCAGGTCGTCATCGTTCATTTTCGGCGACTGATGGACGTGTCGTGCCAGCGGTCCACCAGCAGTGAGCACTTTATGGAGGGCCAAATAAGCGTGTTTTGCCCTCGCGAAGGGTCCGAGTTTGCCGAGCGCCGAGACCATTCCAGCGGGGCAGGAGCCGAATGCCTTCTCAATAATCTCCCGTGACTTAGCAAAGGTGAGAAACCGGTAGGTTTGGGTCACATCGTGAGTGGCCGTGTTATGGATAGCCAGCCACGCATGCCACGTGTGCCGGCGGGTGTCTGAGGCCAGCAGGTATTCGTAGATGCGATCATCCTGCCAGATCAACTGAATTTGAGCATAGTCGTGCCGAGCCAAAAGCGTGATAACCGACTTGTCAGACCCATTTGGAGCTGGCGGCAGACCGATTCGATTGTGTTGCATGGGGACTATCTCCTGATAGCCCGCCCTTCGCGCCGAGAGCCCTTCCAGACAACGGCATCCACTGACAACGATTCGAGCGCCGTGGTGATTTGTACGATCGCTGCTTCAATCAGCGCGGCGCCGTTCAAATGGTCAGCACCAGGCTCCTAACTCTTAAAGAAGATAAGTTGGGCGTCCAAGACGAGAAAAGCCAGTACCGAGGCTCGCACAACAGGGTCCTTGAATCGATCGGCCACTTCTGTGGCAGAATGGCTCCTCGATGAAAGCAGTTGGACGGTTCTTTCGATAGCGTCGCGGTTATTGGGCGTACTGCGACGCCGGTTTGACAGCACCGCCAACAATCGCTGCCAGTTCGGAACCTTTCGTTCAAATCCCTCGCCTTCTTCCGAATAGAGCCGGAAGGTGTTGCCATCAGCCTTGAACGTGACGTGATGCTTCTTAGTGGTGTTCGGGAGCACGATCTCGTTTGGCGCTATGACTGCTGTCGCTGTGGATAGAACGTTTCCATTAGTGTAGCATCGAGACAAATCGTCAGCGCTCTCGATCTGACTGGTAACGTAGAATACTGCTTCACCGCTTGTTTCAAGCTGTTGGAGTGCCTTGTGTTGGCGATAGCTGTCTCGTTCTCGCAAATGCATTCGAAATAAGGGCGTCGAGTTGAAATCGCCTTTCTTGATCTCTCCAGCATTTGCTGTCGTGAGCACAAAAGACCGCTTAAACTGAAAATAGACGGGCGTACTGTTCTTAAGCACCTTCACATCATAGCCTTTGGTCGCTTCGACCGCTTGGCTAATGAAATCTGGCGCGGCGGGGAAACTTCCGCCGGCTGTGTGCAACCGCTCGAACTCTCGTAGAAACCCATAGCCAAAAGACAGCTCTGAGAAATCCGGCCACGGCATCCCACACCCCGACGTCGCGCTTCGAAAGCGCCCTATTCCTTGGTGCCGTCTTTCAGCAACTTGTCGGGAAAATCCGTGGTCTGAAGTTTGAACGCGTCATTGGTCACATATGGGCGATAATCGGCACCATTCAGCTGCAGTGCCTTGGGGAACGTCAGTTTCTCTGTCTTCATATACGTATCAAGCGCGGGTATCTGGCCTTCTGCCCACGGGGATAGGGGCACCGCGTATTTCTCATACCCTTTCAACTCCTCCTCGGACACCATGGAGAACAGACCGAGCTTATCCTGTTCCACATTGAAATTCTTCGCCATAGCACCCCTCAGAAAATCAAGGTGGCGCTCGGCTTCGTCGGTTTGCGCTAGGATGGCCTTGCCGTCGACGACGTCCAGCACTTTCCCGCCGCTGGTCTTGAGCGTCCTGGCCATTCCGGCGAACTTTCCGATTGCGATGGCACGGGTGCGCTCATCGCTCATCTCATACAAGGATTTTGCGGCCACGTTGTCTGTACGGCATGGAACGGGCGCAACCGCGCTAGGATCGACGCTCCAGAATGCAGGGCCACCAAACCGTACTGCCGACCACATGATGTACGCCATCGTGTCGCTCACACCAGCAGCTCTCATCCCCATCCAAAATGCATGATGCGTGCTGTAGTATTCGCGGCTTTTAGTGCAACAGTAATAGTCGTGGATAATCGCTGCATCGAGGTATGGGCCGTCGAATGGTCCCCCTACCAAGCTCCAAGCAAATCGAGGAATGCTCGCTCCATCCGTGACTTCTCCGGCGGGAACCGTCCATTCCAGCCCGTTTGGATCACGATAAACAAATGGCCTGTTCAGTTTGAATTGTGGCCTATCAGGGTCAGATATGAATGACCCGTCTGGATTACCGACGAATTGGCCGTATTCCTGGCACAATGCAGCTGTGCTCGAACCAAAGAATATCAACAGCAACAATACAACTCGCATAGCCCCCTCCCTCTTCTACCGATAGCAAATCACTACGAGCATTTTGTTGCAAGCGTGACCAGTTGAAATTCTAGGGCTGTTGTCGATCGTGGCTTGCTTGAGGATAGCGCCGCCATAGAAACAACCCGATGGAGATCGGCAATGGACGCTCGCGTCATCAAGGCGCTGGCCTGCGAAAGCAGGTTGAAAATCCTCGATTTTCTGAACTGGCCGGAGCTGTATTTTCCCGACGTTCCCAACGCGCGACAGACTGGCCTAACCAACAAGCTGATCTGCGGCCGTCTCGGCCTCACACAAGAATCGGTCAGCCTGCACATGCGTTGGCTGACGGAGGGCAACTTGGTTTCAGCAAAGAGGGTTGGAACGCGGGTGTTCTACAAGCGCGACGAGCGTGGCATCGATGAGGCGGTCACGGCGCTGTGCGAAATCCTGCAAGGGTCTAGTGACAAGCAGTCTGGGGCTTAAGCGCCTCTGATTTCTTATTTCGATCTGGGCATGGTGCCAGATAGGCCATTGTTTCTCACAAGCTTAACGCCAATATGCTGCGTACGTGCGAACCGCCCAACATAACAAGAAGTTGGGGGTTCGACGCCTGCTGGTCGGGTCGTGGGGGCTTGGGGATGTGGACTGAGGTCAATTTCGGGAAATGGGTCGGAAAGGGCAAAACTCTGCCCCAGAT
>NZ_VFTJ01000046.1:0-4792 GCF_006439595.1 Mesorhizobium sp. B3-1-9 | reverse complement strand
GATCTGACGGTCGTCCACGGCAATCTGGCACTCGACGGCACCATCAACGTGACGGAGGCGCCCGGCGGCAATTTCGGCCCGGGCATCTATCGCGTCATCAGCTATGACGGCACCCTGACCGACAACGGGCTCGACAGCAATTCGCCCACTCATGTCGTCCAGACCTCGATAGCGGGCCAGGTCAACCTCATCGACATCAGCGCCATGACGCTGAATTTCTGGGACGGCGACGCCGGCCTCAAGAGCAATAACGCCGTCAATGGCGGCAACGGCACCTGGCGGGCGGCCGGCGACGACAACTGGACCGGGCCGGCCGGCGATATCAACGCCGCCTTCTCGAACGGCAGCTTCGCGATCTTCGCCGGCCAGGCCGGCACGGTCGATGTCGACAGCACGACGAATGGCCAGGTGCAGGCCGCAGGCATGCAGTTCGCCACCGATGGCTACCTGATCCAGGGGCAGTCCATCGATCTGGTCGGGCCGCAGGCGACGATCCGGGTGGGCGACGGAACCCTGCCGGGTGCGGGCTACACCGCGACCATCGCTTCGGTGCTCCAGGGCAGCTCGCAGCTGGTCAAGACCGATCTCGGCACGCTGGTGCTGAGCGGCACCAATACCTACAGCGGCGGCACGGCCATCAATGGCGGCACGCTCAGGGTCTCGGCCGACGTCAACCTTGGCGATGGGGCGGGAGCGCTGTCGTTCGACAATGCCGCGACGCTGCAAAATACCGCCGCGTTCAGCTCGGCGCGCGACATCACGCTCAATGCCGGCGGCGGCACGTTGCAGACCGACGCCGATCTCACGCTGTCCGGCCCTATCGGCGGCGCGGGCGGCTTCACCAAGACGGGCGGCGCGGCGCTGACGCTGACGGGCACCAACTCCTATGCCGGAGCGACCACCGTGGCGGCAGGCGGGCTCTATGTCGATGGCGACAACAGCCTGGCCACAGGGCTTACCTCGGTAGAGATCGGCGCCACGCTTGGCGGCAAGGGCACAATCGGCGGCAACGTCGTGATCGCCGACGGCGCCACGCTCTCGCCCGGATCGGCCGACGCCACGCCGGGCACACTGGCGATCGCCGGCGACCTGACGCTCTCCGGCGGCTCGATCCTCAACTACAGCTTCGGCCAGGCGAATGTCGCGGGCGGGGCGCTCAACGACCTCACCACCGTAGGCGGCAATCTGACGCTCGCCGGCACGCTCAATGTCACTGTCTCGCCGGGCGGCACCTTCGGCCCCGGCATCTACCGCGTGTTCGATTACAGCGGGACCTTGACCAACAACGGCCTCTCCGTCGGCTCCATCCCATCCTCGAACTACTTCGTGCAGACGTCCGTCGATCATCAGGTGAACCTCGTCAACACGCAAGGGCTGAACCTGAACTACTGGGACGGCGATGCCGGTCCGAAGTTCGACGGCACGGTCGATGGCGGTAGCGGCACCTGGCAGAGCTCCTTGGGCAACGACAACTGGACCGAAGACACCGGGTCGATCAACGCAGCCTATTCGGACGGCGCCTTCGCCATCTTCGCCGGCCAGGCCGGCACGGTGACGGTGGACAACGGGCTCGGCCAGGTGACGGCCGCCGGCATGCAGTTCTCGACCGACGGCTATGTCATTCAGGGCGGCGACATCGGCCTCATCGGCGCGCAGTCGACGATCCGGGTCGGCGACGGCACCAGTGCCGGCGCAGGCTACACGGCGACGATCGCCTCCGCGCTCACCGGCAATGCTCAGCTCGTCAAGACGGATGCCGGAACGCTGGTGCTGACCGGCACCAACAGCTACACCGGCGGCACCGCCATCAATGGCGGCACGCTCAGGGTCTCGGCCGATGCCAATCTCGGCGATGCGGCCGGCGGGCTCTCCTTCAACGGCGGCACGCTCAACACCACCGCCAGCTTCGCCAGCGACCGCGCCGTCGACTTCCTCGGCCAGGGCACGATCTCGACCGACACCGGTACCACCTTGACCCTAACCGGGGCATTGACCGGATCGGGGGCGTTCAACAAAGCAGGAGATGGTACGCTTGTCCTGACAGCCGCTGGCTCGGCCTTCTCGGGATCCACCTCTGTCCAGCAGGGCACACTGGCCGCGGGCGCGACAAACGTGCTCAGCTCCAGTTCGGCCTTCACCGTCGCCTCCGGCGGCACGCTTGACCTTGCCGGCTTCGACCAGACGGTGGCCTCGCTCGACAACAGCGGCGCGGTGCGGCTTGGTGCCGCGGCACCCGGCACGGTGCTTACGGTGAGCGGCGACTATGTCGGCAATGGCGGCAAGATCCTCATCAATGCCGCGCTCGACGGCGATGCCTCCACCACCGACAGGCTGGTGGTGCATGGCAACACGTCCGGCACCGGCATCCTGGCGGTCACCAATGTCGGCGGCGCGGGCGCGCAGACCAGCGAAGGCATCAAGATCGTCGACATCGACGGCAGCTCGGCCGGCACCTTCACGCTTGCCGGCGACTATGTCTTCGAGGGCGACCAGGCCGTGGTCGGCGGCGCCTACGCCTACCGGCTCTACAAGAACGGCGTCAGCACGCCGGCCGACGGTGATTGGTATCTGCGCTCGACGGTGATCAACCAGACCGGTCCGCTCTATGCGCCCAGCACGCCGCTCTACGAGGCCTATGAAGGCGTGCTGCAGAGCTTCAACGAACTGGGCACCTTGCAGCAGCGCACCGGCAACCGGACCTGGGGCGAAGGCGCGACGCCGCAAGGCGCGGACGTGCCCGGCCAGGGTTCGGTCGACGGCAACGCCATCTGGGCCCGCATCGATGCCGCTCATGGCAAGTTCGAGCCCAAGACCTCGACCACCGGCACCGATTACGACGTGACGACGTGGAAGCTCAACGCCGGCGTCGACGGCCTGCTGCATGAGAGCGAGGCCGGCATCCTGTTGGGCGGCATCACCGTCCATTACGGCACCGTTTCGTCGGATGTCGCGTCGAGCTTCGGCACGGGCTCGATCTCGGCCACCGGCTACGGCGTTGGCGGCACGCTGACCTGGTTCGGCAACAGCGGCTTCTACGTCGACACGCAGGCCCAGGCGACCTGGTATGACAGCGACATCAACTCGGCCGTGCTGGGCAAGCTTGCCGATGGCAACAACGGCTTCGGCTATGCCCTCAGCATCGAGAGCGGGCAGAAGATCGCGCTGCGCTCCAACTGGTCGCTGACCCCGCAGGCGCAACTTTCCTATTCGGCGGTCGACTTCGACAAGTTCACCGATCCGTTCGGCACCGTCGTGTCGCCCGGCAGCGGCGACAGCCTGATCGGCCGCCTCGGCATCTCGGCCGACTATGAGGACCAGTGGGCCGACAGCGCCGGGCAGGTGAGCCGCGCGCATGTCTATGGCATCGCCAATCTCTACTATGACTTCCTCGACGGCACCGATGTCGATGTCTCGGGCGTGAAGCTTTCCAGCCAGAACCAGAAGTTCTGGGGCGGCGTCGGCCTCGGCGGCTCGCTCGACTTTGGCGACGGCAAGTACTCGGTCTATGGCGAGGCGCTCGCCAAGACCAGCCTGGCGAGCTTCGGCGACAGCAATGTCATCAGCGGCAAGCTTGGCTTCAGCGTGCGCTGGTAGCACGCCGACGAGGCATCGGGCACAGCCCGGGTTGAGCCATCAGAATGCGCGCGGAAATGTGCATTCTCTGTCGTTCGCATTCGTCGTTCGCATTTTGGGCGGTCCGACTTTTTGAGAGATGGAAACGAGATGATACGAAACAGCCGAATTGGGTATGCCACGCTGATCGCCGCAAGCCTGCTCTCCCTTGCGGCCGCTTTCGCGCAAGACACAGCAGCCCTCCCAGGCGGGGCGACCTCGCTCAGGGAAGGGCATGGCGACTGGACCGTCTCGTGCAATCTCGCCACCCAGAACGGCGCCAATGTGAAGGTCTGCGCGCTGTCGCAGGAACAGACCGACAGCCAGTCGCGCCAGCGCGTGCTGGCGATGGAGTTGCGCCCGGCCGGCGAGGCCGTCCAGGGAACGCTGGTGCTGCCGTTCGGCCTGGGGCTGGACCAAGGGGTAACACTCCAGATCGATGACGGCCCGGCCCTGCCGCCGCTGCGCTTCCGCACCTGCCTGCCCGGCGGCTGCCTCGTCGATCTGAGTTTCGACGCCGAGACCTTGGCGAGCCTGCGCGACGGCAAAAGCCTCAAGGTCAAGGTGGTCGCGGACGGCGGCAAGGAGACCAATCTGGCACTCTCGCTGAATGGCTTCCCCAGCGCTGTCGACAGGACGGTGGCGCTGTTTGAAGTGATCGCCGTCTTCGGGTTGATGACGAGTCGCTGATTGAGGTCTATTGCCGGTCAAAGCAAATGCATGTCGCGCAAAAGTGTGCAGCGGTTTTGCGATAACGACATGCATGAAAATAAAGGCTTAAAAGCGCGTCGCCTGAATCCGTTTCGACGCGACGCGCTTTAGGCGCAAAAGTCGGCTTTCTAGCCCAATTGACCGTCTCTGCCGAAACTGCCGCCCAAGCTCCTCGACAGACCAAACACACTTGAGCGCTGCTTTTATGGGCAGGACCCAGCAACCGCTTTCCGTGGAATCAGTGCCGGGCACGTCATGCGAACGATGATTACGCGACCTTTGCTCCACGAAAGCAGCGGAAAGAGAGCCCTGTTGGTTGCGTGGGCAGTCTCCAGGCAAGCAAGGTAAGTCAGAATTGGCGTAACCGATTGAAATAGAAATGCCCTTCCCGGGAGATGGGTGACAGTTCATTCCGGATAGATGGGTTACACTTTCGGCCCTTTGCGAGGAGAGCAAGGTGCCTTGGAAG
>NZ_VFTJ01000045.1:0-5130 GCF_006439595.1 Mesorhizobium sp. B3-1-9 | reverse complement strand
CCATACCCCCCTCCCTTGTGAGCATCATGCAGCAACGTGGCCGAGCAGTCGGCCTCGACTTTACGAATGGTCGAGCCGATTAGTACCCATTGTCAATCGGTGGCTGTGCGGGCAAACCCAGCCTGCTCCTTTCGACATCGGCGAAGGCTTCCGCTGAGGTCTGAACCTCGAACAGGTGAATGGTTGCGGTCCCCTTTTCGACGACGCGGACTACCCACTCAGTGCCGGCAGATTTCACCCGCACGTCGTCCGGTTCCCCGCCCACCATCCCACGCCACCGTGATACGAATTCAAGTCAGTACTGCTGACAACCAGCTATGGTGTGGATTTTGTCAATCCAACCCTTTCTAATGGTTGATATTCATATAGCTAATGACAACGAAAACACTCAACAAAATTGGAGTTCGCGGCCTTTTACCAAGAAATAGACCATCTATAAGCCGCCACACTCAATGTTCTGGATCAGAGCTTTTAGTCATCTGACCGAAACATCTTTGTTCTTTTATTACTGCTATGCGTTGACTTCGTAGCTCTTGATCACACCTGCCACGACTATGGCCAAGTCCGTCAGAATCGAACATTGGCGACGGCAGGTCGGCGACGGACATTACGCCGGTCCAATTTGACCATCCGCTTTCAGGTGAGGGAAAAGCTCGTGTTGACGACCGCTTTGCGGCGCAAAGCGGCCATGTCTGTTGTCGGCCGCAAGCGGTCGGACCGCTTCCGCCGCTGCAGCGTTCATGTGTGGTGAATTGCGCGGGCGCAAAGGATAGCGGCCCTCGTCCGCAGCTCGGAACCTCCCGTCGCACTCGAAGTTCTTGTGTTGCACATGGCCACCATCCACAGCGCGGGCGGCACGGGGTGTAAGGGTTTGACTCGGGAAAAGCCGACCGTACTCAGAGGAAAGATCGGTCGTTGGTTCAACGTACTTAAGTATGTTGCCATCGCGATTGTCGTGAGTTCGATCACTGTGATCGTGATGAACTTGATCCCCGATTCCCGGAGTATCCGCGCAATCGTTCCCCACCGTTTTGACGCAGCCGATCCTCAATTCGCGAGGAGCATGACCAGCTATTCCCAGGGACAAATGTTCGACGCCAACGCGGTGCAGACGCTGGTCAATGGCGATGAGATCTTTCCAGCAATGCTGGAAGCCATCCGCACCGCGCGTTCGACCATCAACATGGAAACCTACATCTATTGGTCGGGAAAGGTGGGCTACGAGTTCGCCGCGGCCTTGGCGGCCAAAGCCCGAGAAGGCGTCGAGGTTCGTGTGCTCGTCGACTGGGTCGGCAGTCTCCCCTTCGATGAAGAACTGATCCACATCATGACGAGTGCTGGAGTGCGGTTCCAGCGCTACCGGCCCATCTACTGGTATACCCTGGATCGCGTGAACAACCGAACGCATCGCAAACTGCTCATCGTCGACGGTCGGATAGCGTTCACCGGCGGTGTCGGCATTGCGGACAATTGGCTCGGAGACGCTCGCAATCCGACAGAGTGGCGTGACACGCACTACCGCATCGAGGGACGTGCCGCAGCCGCATTCCAGGCGGCATTCGCCGAAAACTGGCTGGAGACCGCGGGCGAGCCGTTGCAGGGCGAGAAGTTCTACCCGCCGCTCGCAGCTGCGGGGAACCTGAGCGCTCAACTTATCTTGTCTTCGCAACCAAATGGCTCCGAAGACATGGAGCTGATGATGTTGGCTGCGATGGCTGCTGCCAAGGATCACTTGCGGATCGGAATGGCTTATTTCGTTCCGGACGACATCGCCCTGCAGCAGATACTGGATGCCCGAAAAAGGAGCGTGATCGTCGATATCATCGTCCCCAACTCGCTGACGGATGTTCCTATCGTTCGAAAGGGCTCGCGCTACTTCTGGGGCGAATTACTCAAGGCGGGCGTCCGGATTTATGAGTTCCAGCCCACGATGTACCATCCTAAGCTGCTGATCGTCGACGACGTCTGGGCGAGCTTCGGTTCCGCCAACCTTGATGAGCGATCCCTTGGTCTTAACGATGAGGCCAATCTGAATATCTATGGCAAGGACTTTGGACAAACCCAAATCGATCTGTTCAACCGGGACCTAGCACGGTCTAAGCAGATCAGTCTCGAGGAATGGCAAGCCCGCCCCTGGACTGAAAGGGTGACGGATTGGATGGCTAGCCGACTGCATTCCCAGCTTTAGCACACGATCGCCGCCCGATCGGGTAAGACCGTCGGAAGGTGGTCGTCGGCTGGAGGCCAGGAGATGCGAAGGAATCTGGCGGGAGCGGTCGCTATCGGCTGATCGGGTGATGTCTGCTTTCGTTGAAGCTTGTTAGGTGCTTGTCGAGCGCTGCGGCAATGCTCTGTAGAAAGCTGATCCACTCAGACGGGAATGATCTGGGGATCACCTTCAAAGTCCATGCCGTGCGCCTCTTCACAAGCCACGTGCCGCCGAAGAGAAAAACACCGCGCATCGACAAGCCTTGTGAGGACTGGAGCGCCGCTCAGCCTACCGATTTGGACGGTCTTCCGCCATGACGTTGTAGAGCATGAGGAACGCCAATAGGCAGACGATACCGCCTAAGAGATCGGCCCCTGTCAGTTGGCAGAAATAGACGAAATCAAACGCTAGCACGGCCATCGCTCTATCCTCGGAAAACGCACTAGGATCGGAACCGTTAGACAAGCCTAATGTTCCGCTCCGAGGGAGCAGCGCCGGCACGCCTACGTTTCCTTGAAATCCTTCAGCGAGACGAGGCGCAGCATCTCCTCGCCCTTCAGGAACTTCACTCGTCCGACGAGCTCGGGCCGCAGCCACTCGGCCTTTTCCTTCGCCAGCCCCTTCGGCGGCGGCGCGCCGGTCAGGCCCTGCACCTGGTCCCAAAGCCGCTGCCGCCGGTCGAGCTTGAAGTTGGACAGCGGTCCCGACGTACCGGCCCTTGTCGGCCATCAGCACGCGCGCGGCTTGCCCAGGATCGCGCTGGTGGCCCATGATGTCTACCGTCTTCAGCTGGAAGCATTTCACCTTGTGCCAGTCAGTGGTCGGGCCGCTGCGGTAGCGGCTCCCCTTCCGCTTCGAAACCATGCCTTCGACGCAGGCCATGTCGACCAGGTGGAACACTGCGTCGCCAGGCCCGCCATCGCTTCGCTGAACTGGATGCGATTGCCGGCGGGGATCAAGGCCTAGAGGATATCGCGGCGCCTTTCCACCGGCTCGTTCCGGAGATCCTTGCCATTCAGCAGATAGATAAGATCGAAGCGACCAGATGAAATGTCCCGAGCTTTTCGGATGCCAACAGCTTTTAGAGCGCTTGGAAATCGGCGAGGCCGGCGGCATTGATCTTGATCGTTTCGCCCTCAGGAATGAAGTTTTCGGCTCGGATCGCGGTCGCCGCGGCCGCCAACTCGGCAAATATGCCGGTCCAGTATAGTCCCTTTTGGAGAAAAGCCGGATGCCGTCGCGGTCCTTGAGAATCTGCGTTCGGTACCCGTCCTGCTTGACCTCATGAATCCAGTCGTCGCCCTTCGGAGGATCCCTGAAGAGCTTGGGCTTCATTGGATGGATAATGGGCAACCGTTCACCGTCGGCGCGCTCAAGCATCACAGCCCCAACTCTACGATTTCAATCAATAACGCGATGAAGTTTCAGTCCCATTAGCATTCGCTGGAACAAGTCTTCCCGAGAATCGGTTATAAGCCAGCATGGCCTTGGAGATATCCGATGGGGAAGAAGGCGATCCTAATCACCGAGAGCGTTTCGGAGGAGCGGCTGCTTGAGGCCGATTTTTACGCCCGGCGATGTGGGCTACCACGCGACGAAGTGCTTCAAATCATCGAAAGCGCCTACAGCGCGACGGGCTTCAAAAAGCAGGACAAATCTAAGCACCGCAAGCGTTCGAAACGGTAAATCGGAACATTTGCAATAGACATGGTTCCTCCTGACCAGGAGGAGAAGGCGATGGCAGACGAAGAGCAAACAACTCAAGGCGGCGTGAGAGCCCGCCCTGTGGGAAACGGGCTCTCGCCGGAACGGTTGCAAGCGTTCCGACCCAGCGCGCTGCTCGTCCGAAGTGCGCCGTGCAAGAGCAATTTCTGAGACGGCGGAATGTTCCATTAGCAATCGCTTGACGTGCGCCGCCACCGCCCCAGACTCTTCGGATGAAGAACGATCCCGAGTGCCGCGCCGCGCTCCAGTTGATCAGGGCGACGATTGAGGAGCACTGCGGTATTATGGCGCAAACGCCACGGGCGCGGCGACAGAACTAAACCCACATGCCAGCGGGTGGCTAGCATGATCGGCGCGGTTTTCTTCGGCATCATATGGATGGCCTTTGTCTCTTTGAAGCCGTGTGCCTTCATACGCTCGGCCAGCTCGTCATATGTCAGATCGGCCCGCGTTAGTTCGACCTTCAGATGACGCGCGGCCCGTTCGGCCCATTCTTGTTCCGTAGTTGCGAATCCGATGGGGAAGAAATCGATCCTAATTACCGCGAGCGTTTCGGAGGAGCGGCTGCTTGGGGCCGATTTTACGTCCGGCGATGTGGGCTACCACGCGACGAAGTGCTTCAAATCATCGAAAGCGTCTACAGAGCGACGGGCTTCAAAAAGCAGGACAGATCTAAGCACCGCACGCGTTCGAAACGGTAAATCGGAACATTTGCAATATACATGGTTCCTCCTGACCAGGAGGAGAACGCCATGGCAGACGACAAGAGCAAGCGCGACTTCCGCGGCCGCGATCGGGTTTCGGCCGAGGAAGACTATGAGATTGAGCATTTCGCCCAGAAGGTCGGGTTGACGTCGCAGCAGTGCGCGAGTTGATCCAGAAGCACGGCAACCAGCGCGAGACCCTGGAAGGCGAGGCGAAGGCCCTAAAGCTTTGACGCGAGACAACTCAAGCGCGTGAGAGCCCGCCCTGAGGAGACGGGCTCTCGCCGGAACGGTCGCTATCGTTCCGACACGGCGCGCTGTCTCGGCGGAAGCTGCGCCGTGCAAGAGCAATTTCAGAGGCGGCGGAATGTTCCATTGGCCACCGCTTGACGAGCCCCGCCACCGCCCCAGACTATTCGGATGAAGAACGATCCCGAGTGCCGCGCCGCGCTCCAGTTGATCAGGGCGACGATTGAGGAGCACTGCGGTATT
>NZ_VFTJ01000044.1:0-2500 GCF_006439595.1 Mesorhizobium sp. B3-1-9 | reverse complement strand
CTAGGGGTGAAAGGCCAATCAAACTCGGAAATAGCTGGTTCTCCGCGAAATCTATTTAGGTAGAGCGTCGACCGAATACCCCAGGGGGTAGAGCACTGGATGGGCTAGGGGTCCTCACCGGATTACCAAACCTAACCAAACTCCGAATACCTGGGAGTACTAGTCGGCAGACACACGGCGGGTGCTAACGTCCGTCGTGAAAAGGGAAACAACCCTGACCTACAGCTAAGGTCCCCAAGTTATGGCTAAGTGGGAAAGGATGTGAGGATCCCAAAACAACCAGGATGTTGGCTTAGAAGCAGCCATCATTTAAAGAAAGCGTAACAGCTCACTGGTCTAAATAAGGGTCTTTGCGCCGAAAATGTAACGGGGCTAAAGCCATACACCGAAGCTTAGGGTTCGTGAGCAATCACGAGCGGTAGCGGAGCGTTCTGTAAGCTGATGAAGCCGTACCCGTGAGGGGCGGTGGAGGTATCAGAAGTGCGAATGCTGACATGAGTAACGTAAGGGGAGTGAGAGACTCCCCCGCCGAAAGACCAAGGGTTCCTGCTTAAAGTTAATCTGAGCAGGGTTAGCCGGCCCCTAAGACGAGGCGGAAACGCGTAGTCGATGGGAACCACGTTAATATTCGTGGGCCTGGAGGTAGTGACGGATCGCACAAGTTGTCCAATCTTATCGGATTGAACGGGCAGCGGAGCGGTTCCAGGAAATAGCTCCTCCTTATAGACCGTACCCGAAACCGACACTGGTGGTCAGGTAGAGTATACCAAGGCGCTTGAGAGAACTATGCTGAAGGAACTCGGCAAATTGCACGCGTAACTTCGGAAGAAGCGTGACCCTTTTCTGCGCAAGCAGAGGAGGGTGGCACAGACCAGGGGGTAGCGACTGTTTATCAAAAACACAGGGCTCTGCGAAGCCGCAAGGCGACGTATAGGGTCTGACGCCTGCCCGGTGCTGGAAGGTTAAGAGGAGGGGTGCAAGCTCTGAATCGAAGCCCCAGTAAACGGCGGCCGTAACTATAACGGTCCTAAGGTAGCGAAATTCCTTGTCGGGTAAGTTCCGACCTGCACGAATGGCGTAACGACTTCCCCGCTGTCTCCAGCATAGACTCAGTGAAATTGAATTCCCCGTGAAGATGCGGGGTTCCTGCGGTTAGACGGAAAGACCCCGTGCACCTTTACTATAGCTTTACATTGGCATTCGTAGTGGCATGTGTAGGATAGGTGGTAGGCTTTGAAACCTGGGCGCCAGCTCAGGTGGAGCCACCCTTGAAATACCACCCTTATTACTATGGATGTCTAACCGCGGCCCGTTATCCGGGTCCGGGACAATGTATGGTGGGTAGTTTGACTGGGGCGGTCGCCTCCTAAAGAGTAACGGAGGCGCGCGATGGTGGGCTCAGAACGGTCGGAAATCGTTCGCTGAGTGCAATGGCATAAGCCTGCCTGACTGCGAGACTGACAAGTCGAGCAGAGACGAAAGTCGGTCATAGTGATCCGGTGGTCCCGCGTGGAAGGGCCATCGCTCAACGGATAAAAGGTACGCCGGGGATAACAGGCTGATGACCCCCAAGAGTCCATATCGACGGGGTTGTTTGGCACCTCGATGTCGACTCATCGCATCCTGGGGCTGGAGCAGGTCCCAAGGGTATGGCTGTTCGCCATTTAAAGCGGTACGTGAGTTGGGTTCAGAACGTCGTGAGACAGTTCGGTCCCTATCTGCCGTGGGTGTAGGAATATTGAAAGGATCTGTCCCTAGTACGAGAGGACCGGGATGGACGGATCTCTGGTGGACCTGTTGTGGCGCCAGCCGCATTGCAGGGTAGCTATATCCGGACGGGATAACCGCTGAAGGCATCTAAGCGGGAAACCCACCTTGAAACGAGTATTCCCTGAGAACCGTGGAAGACGACCACGTTGATAGGCCGGGTGTGGAAGAGCGGCAACGCTTGAAGCTTACCGGTACTAATAGTTCGATAGGCTTGATCGTTCTCATTACTTATATCCATCAAGGCGCAATCCGAAGGATTGTCGCCGGCACAGAAAACAGCTTCTCGATTTGAACGTGCGTTTTGCCGACCTGGTGGTTATGGCGGAGCGGCTGCACCCGATCCCATTCCGAACTCGGCCGTGAAACGCTCCAGCGCTGATGGTACTTCGTCTCAAGACGCGGGAGAGTAGGTCGCTGCCAGGTCTGCCAAGCGCACGTTCAGCTCACATCCGGGCCAAACAGAGCCGGATCGAGACAAATCTTCTCCCTACGATATTTAGGCCCGCCAAACGGGATCATGGGCCGCGCAAGCGGCCCTTTCATTTGGTGGTCTCTTGATTCCGGTAAGTTAAACCTTACCTCAAGGACGCAAGCAAACGCTTGCTCGTAGTTGACGCGGGGTGGAGCAGCCCGGTAGCTCGTCAGGCTCATAACCTGAAGGTCACAGGTTCAAATCCTGTCCCCGCAACCAATTTTATCATAAATCAATAACCGTCCCGGTCTAACCGGG
>NZ_VFTJ01000043.1:0-7328 GCF_006439595.1 Mesorhizobium sp. B3-1-9 | reverse complement strand
CGACCAGAGTTTCAGTGCCATCATCCATCTCGCTGCCGCCGTCATAAACTCACGATGAATCTCAACAAGCCCTAGTCCGCCCACCATTAGGAAATGAACCATGCGCAATATCGTTCTCGCAACCGCATTTGCAGCCCTCTCCTCCGTCGCGCTTTCGGACGCCGCGTATGCCCATGCCCATCTCGAAGCGGCGCAACCGCCGATCAACGGGACGGTCAAGGAAGCGCCTACGGAGCTCGACCTCAAGTTCAGCGAGGAGCTCAACCTGAAGTTCACCGGCGTGAAGGTCACCGGACCCGACAAGAAGGCGGTCAAGACCGACAATGACATGCTGATGGACGGCGATAAGACCTTCATGGTCAATCTACCAGCAGGCCTTGCTGCCGGTACCTACAAGGTGGAGTGGCATGCGCTGTCGCAGGACGGCCACAAGACACATGGCGACTACAAGTTCACCGTGAAGCCGTGATCGGCCAGAGGGGGCACGATTCGTGCCCCCCTCGTTCGCTCCGCCCGATGATGGACCACCCTACGTCCGATCGCCCGGCCGCCCGATGACGCCGGACACCCTGCTCATGGCCTGCCGCTTCGTTCACGATGCGGCGCTGATGCTGCTATGGGGCGGCTTCGGCTATCTTGCAACGCTTGTCCCGCGACGTCTGGCCGAGCCGGTGGCGGAGAGGTTGACGATCTTTCGCCTTGCGGCGGTGAGCCTGGCCCTGGTCACGACATGCGCGGCATTGCCGCTGCAGGCCGCGATGATCGGCGATGGCTGGCCGGATGCCGTCAATGGACAGGTGCTCGGCGACATCCTTGTCTCGACGAGCGTCGGCAAGGCGTGGCTTTTGCAACTGTCCGCTGCCGGCGCGCTGGCGATCGCGCAGAGCGCTTCCGCCCGCCTTGTGCCAATGGCGACGGCTGCGACGGCGGCCCTGGCCTTGGCCAGCCTCGCGCTCACTGGACACGCCGTCATGCAGGACGGCTGGCAAGGCGTTGTCCATCCGCTCAACGACATCCTGCACGTGCTTGCCGCGGGGGCATGGTTCGGCGCCCTGCTGCCACTTGTGCTCGTGCTGGCCAGATTCGGCCGGCCGGCATTTCGGGCGGAGACCGCGACAGCGCTTCGCCGTTTCTCGACGGCCGGCCACTGGGCGGTCGCGCTGGCGATCCTCTCCGGCATCGGCAACAGCCTTTTCATCATCGGCTGGCCGCTCGGCTGGGGTTCGACCTACCAGGCTTTGTTGACGGCGAAGATCGCTGTCGTGCTCGTCATGACTTCGGTGGCGATTCTCAACCGCTACCGGTTTGTGCCCCGCATCGGCCGCGACCGAGCATCGGCCCTCGCGGCAATCCGGACAGGCACGCTGGTCGAGATCGGCCTCGGCCTTGCCGCCATCCTGCTCGTCGCGATCTTCGGCATGCTCGATCCGAACGGCGGGGAGTGATCCTACCTGATGGCGGAGCCCGATTGTTCCGCGATATGGGCTCGTCCGCAAAGGCGGGCGAGCCCGTTCGAGCGTCAGGCTCCCGCCGGCTGAAGACCAGCTTCCTTGAAGCGCTTCGGCACCAAGCAGTCGATGATGGCGAAGACGACGATCGCGATGCCAGTCAGCGGGAAGATGACTGAGACCGCGAGTGCGATGACGATGATCGCCACCGGCGCCCGGTAGTTCTTCGGATAAACCGGCGCGCCGAGGCGCCCGGCCGGGCGACGCTTCCACCACATCACGACGCCGGACAACGCCATGGCGATGACGGAGAGGCAAAACAGCACGTTGAGCGCCGTGTTCCACCAGCCGAGATTGGCCTGGTGCAGGGCAATACCCACCGCCATCGCCTTGCCGGCCAGACCGTAGTCGGCGAAGCGCACGTCGGCGAGGATCTTGCCGGTGTAGCGGTCGATATGCACAGTGCGGTCGCCGAACGGGTTCTTGGTGTCGGCATCCATCGAGTCGGCCGAGATCGTGTACACGCCCCCGTCGTCCTGCGGCGCGTTGATGCGAAACTGCTCGGTGAATCCATTGGCACGGGCGTAGGCAGCGACCGTGTCGAGATTGACGGAACCCATCTGCAGCCCGGCGGAACCCGCCTGCGAACCCGACATCGGCATCGGCGTCTGCTCCAGCGCCCAGGGCACTTCCTTCATCGCGCCATGGTTCATCGAGGCATGGGTCTTGTCGGAGAGCGGAACATTGTCCCATTTCGCCGCCGGAAAGGTGCTCCAGGCCTGCATGATCTTGGTGCCCCAGATGCCGGTCCAGGAGAGACCGGAGAGCAGGAAGAAGAACAGCACGATCGAGAGGTAGAAGCCCAGGGAGACATGGATTTCCTTCCAGAACGAGCGCCCCCGCGCGGAGAGATTCGGGAACAGCACCTTGCCGAGCGAACGTCCGTTGCGCGGCCACCACATATAGAGCCCGGTGAGGATGAGCACGATGCCGAGGCCTGCGGCGACCTCGATCAGACGATCGCCGACATCGCCTAGCAGCAGCGTGCCGTGGATGTTGTCAGCCCAGTAGAACCAGGTATCATCCTTGGCGATTGTATCCAGCGCCTTGGCGCCATGCGGATCGACGGCGACCACATTGTCCTTGCCATTGCCGTTGACGATGAAGACGGTGGCGCGGTCGTCTTCCTTCGGCACCACCATCAGCTTCAGCGCGCCGCCGGGAATCGCCGCGACGGCCGCTTGCGACTGCGCCTCGTAGGAAGCGCGCTCGCCACCCGGCGCCACATAATGCTTGGCGCCGAGAAAGGTCTCGATCGAATTGCCGTAGACCATGATGAGGCCGGTGCAGGCGAGCACCAGCAGGAAGGGAATGACGTAGAGGCCGGCATAGAAATGCCAGCGCCAGATGGCGCGATAGAGCCTTGTGCTGACAGCCACGTCCGGCTGCTTCGCAAGCGTTGCGGTAGACATGATAACCTCTCCAGGAAGGCGGTCCGAGCGGCCGCCGTTGCAAATGTTTGAAGGGGGAACAGCCGCGTCCGGGACGCGGCCGTGCTATTTCAGTCGCGTGCGATGCCAGGCGGCACATGGTGGACGGGAACAGCCAGTTGGCCGAACAGCCATGCCACCACGAAGGCATCAAAGACATCGAGGCCGTTGCGCTGCAGATCGAACAGCCGCGCGCCCAGTTCGGGAGACTTCGGGACAACTCAAGCGAACACGGCAAGGCCGGACGCCGCACCCGTGGCGAAGGTCAGTCCTAACTGCACCCAGGGACTGGAGCTTGTGCACTGGCCCAGTCTCATGCCGAGCCGCCGATCAGCCGACGCAGCTTCTGCACCCGCATCGCCATCTCCTCGCCATAGGAGATCGTCCCGGTGAACTGCCCTTCGGCATCCATCAGGAACATCGTCGCGGTGTGGTCCATGGTGTAGTCGCCGTCGTCGGTCGGCACCTTCTTGTAGTAGATGCGGTATTCCTTGCCGATTGAGGCGATCTCGGTTTCGGTGCCGGTAAGCCCGGTAATGTGCTTGTCGAAAGACTGCAGGTAGCGCGCCATGAATTCCGGCGTATCCCGCGTCGGATCGACGGAGACGAACAGCACCCTGAGCTTGTCGGCATCAGGGCCGAGGGTCTTGAGCGCTTCCGTCGTCTCCCACAGCGTCGTCGGGCAGACTTCCGGGCAGCGCGTGAAGCCGAAGACGATCGCGAACGGCTTGCCGCGCAGGTCGGCGTCCGAAAGCTTCTCCCCGGTCTGGGTGGTGAGCGTGAACGGCCCGCCGATCGGCGAGACGTTCCGCTGCACCAGCCTTGGCCAGACAAGCATTGCGGTTATCCCGACCAGCATAAGCGCCAGGCAGGCGAGCGCGATGATCGAGCCCAATCGCTTTGCCGGACGAGCACTATTCGCCGTGGTCGTCATGCTCGCCTCCCATGGCGTCGACGGCGTATTCGACCTCGACCGTGCCCACCTTCTCGAAGGTTAGCGTGCCCTTGAAGGGCTGGCCCTGTTTGACCGGCTGCTTCAGGTCCATGAACATGATGTGGAACGAGCCGGGCTTGAGCGTGACCTCACCGCCGGCCGGTATCTCCAACCCGTCGGCGAGTTGCTTCATGGTCATGACGCCCTGGGCGTCCACAGCCATTTCGTGGACTTGCGTCATGCCGGCTATGTCGCCGGTTGCCGAGACGAGGCGATCGGCCGTCGATCCATGGTTCTTCAGCGTGAAGTAGCCGGCGGCAACCGCCGCACCTTCAGGTGTGGCACGCGACCAGGGATGGACGATCTCGATATCGCCGGCCTTGAACTCATGTGCCCACAAGGAGTGGGTTGTTGCGAAAATCAGTGCCAGCGTGAAAACGGCGATGCCTATCCGTTCCTCGAACGAACGAAATCGGCCGAGCGGATGGGCAAACGAAAGCGTGCGCGCGAAAGCGCGGAATGGATGTTGCATCTGGATTGCTCCCAAGGCGGTCCCACCGATTTGACGGCGGAATCCGAAGCCTTTGATCTTGAAGGGTAATGTCCCGCCTACGCGGGTCGCCGATCAGACCAATATTGGGGGAGCGCGGGGATTGCCGGGCCGATAGCCCTGCTCGTTGAGGTCTATCGTCTTGGGGTGGGTGAACGCCAGTCGCTCGGCGATGCGAAGACCTGGCGCGATCTGGCCGATAGTCGTCGGCGCGGCCACGCCTGGCCAGAACATGCTGCAGGCAAAGGTGCAGCAGGAGG
This sequence comes from Mesorhizobium sp. B3-1-9, assembly GCF_006439595.1. Classification (NCBI taxonomy): domain Bacteria; kingdom Pseudomonadati; phylum Pseudomonadota; class Alphaproteobacteria; order Hyphomicrobiales; family Phyllobacteriaceae; genus Mesorhizobium; species Mesorhizobium sp. B3-1-9. The sequence continues at coordinate 2,646 of NZ_VFTJ01000043.1, read as the reverse complement.
GGACTTTGGAGTGATCCGGCGAACTGTTGCCGCCCGAACCGTCATGACCCGGACCGTTGATGCAGAGCGGATTGCCGAAAGCATCCAGTTGCTGCCCAGCGCCAACCGCGCCGAGCGCGAAGGCGCCGACGACGGATTGGACGACAAGCACCAGCGCAAGCGCTAGCGCTCCAATCAGCCCTGCTCTCCTGGTGCGATAGCCCACAAACGGCCTCCAATGACCGATACCTATCATCACGCCGGAGTGATCAGAAATACTTTCCAAAGGTGCGGCGATTTGTGCAGGCCGTTTTGCGGCACCAAACGGCCTACGATTGGGCGATGAGGTTTGGACCCTGAGGGCAAGCCATGCGCAGGGCATCCAAGGCTGTTATAAGAAGTACAGCAGGCGCAATTCTTGCCCAACGCGGCAGACCCAACCAGATTGAGAAGGTGCGATCTATCATCGTGCGATGGATCCTGAACCGGTGGTCATTTACTCGAGCGGCCGCAGAGACGCTTCGCGACACTTCAACAATGTGAACCGTCACGCACAAGTAGTGAGCGAGCCCTGTTTGATCATCTTCGGCCACTCTGGACCAAGCGTGGTTCTGGCATCGACCGCATTAGTGCCCAGAGGGTCGCCGGCCTTAAACATCTTTATCGCGAAGGCCTGGGAATGATGGCCTGAGTAGATAGTTGGTCCTGGCTGATAGGTCGTTGTCGCATTCAACGATCCGCCGTAGAGAGTGCCCACTGTCGAATACGTTCCAGGCATCTGCGTCGCGGTGACAGTGTTCTGCGCCGCCGCATCGTAGATGATGTACTTATCGAATCCAGCTTTGATCGTCTCGATGGCCGCTTCTCTTACGGCGACTCTTTCCGCCCCTACACCACCACAGACAGGCGCCGCTCTTGCCGTCACGATGGCAGTGTCGCCTGATGTCTGCACAACACTAGTCCCTGCACATCCTGAAACGACTAGCGCACTACAAAGTGCCGGTACGACTTTCATGAAATTCCCCCATTCTTACCCAACCAAGTAATATCCCGCTCGCTGATAAAAAAGAAGGTGGTTGGTGCTGCGACAAGCCAAGCTCGGCGGCAACCACTCACTACGTCGCCGCAACTCGACCCGCCAAACTGAGATGAGATGGACATCAGATGTCAGGGTGGCTCTATTAATCTTCAAGAAAATCGAAGCCTCACCCCAGCGTCTCCCTTATCGCCGCCGCCAACCGCTCCACCCCGTCCCGCGTCTGCGCCGCGTCACATGCCGCATAGCCCAGCACCAGCCCTTGCGTCGGCGCCGTGTTCTGGAAATATTTCGACAGCGGTGAGACGTTGATCGCTCTTCTTGCCGCGGCCTGGCTGACCTTGATGTCGTCTATGCCTGGCTTGAGGTAGCCCACCACTTGGATGCCGGCTTCGGCGGGGGAGAGGGTGATCTCGTCGCGCAGGCGCTCGGTGACGATGTCGCGGAAAAGCTGGCGGCGCTGGGCGTAGATGCGGCGCATGCGCTTCAAGTGCCGGCTCATATGGCCTTCGGTGATGAAATCGGCCAAGGCGGCCTGCAGCAGCAGCGGCGCGAACTGGCCGGTGGTGGAGAGCGCGTTGACGATGCGGCCGGCGAGCTCCACGGGAAGCACCATGAAGCCGAGGCGCAGCGCGGGGAACAGGAGCTTGGCGAAGGTGCCGACATAGATGACGCGGCCGGAGCGGTCCATGCTCTGGATCGCCGGCACGGGACGGCCTTGAAAGCGGTATTCGCCGTCGAAATCGTCCTCGATCACCCAGGCGTTCGCGGTTTCGGCGATGTCGAGCAGGCGCAGCCGCTCCTCCATGCGCATGGTGATGCCAAGCGGATGCTGGCAGGCCGGCGTCACATAGATGAGGCGGGGCAACGGGTCCGGCGGGTCGAGATACCAGCCGCGCTCCTGGTCGACCGGGATGGGTAGGATTTTCGCGCCGGCCACGGTGAAGGCGGCCTTGGCGCCGTAATAGCCGGGCTCCTCCATCCACACCGTATCGTCGGGGTCGAGCAAAAGGCGCGCAAGAAGGTCGAAAGCTGCCTGCGCGCCGGTGGTGATGACGATCTGCTCGGGCCTGCAGCGCACGCCGCGCGCGGAGAAGAGGTAGCCGGCGATCGCGTTCTTCAGCGCTGGGTGGCCGGTGACGTCATAGGTGCCGAACAGCGTCTCGCCGCCATGGCTGGCGCGGCGCGCCACCAGCCGGCCCCAGACGCCGAAGGGAAAGCTCTGCGCATCCGGCATCCCGGGGTGGAAGGCGACGTGACCCGGCCTGCCGTGATGATAGGGCTGGCTGAGCAGTTGCTGGCCGCGCAGCGAGGGCTGGCGCAGCGGCACCGGCGGCTCCTCCGCCGGCGTTTCGCGCGGGCCGTCGGGCAGGTCGACGATGACCGGGCGGGCGCCCTGGCGGTTGGCAAGATAGCCTTCGGTGACGAGCTGGTCGTAAGCGGTAACGATGGTGTTGCGGCCAAGGCCGAGCTCGGCGGCCAAGGCGCGGGTGGAGGGCAGCTCCGAGCCCGGGGGAAGCGCGCGGCTGCGGATGATGGCGACGAGGCCGTGATAGAGCTGGCGCGAGAGATGCTCGGGGCTCGAGCGGTTTACCGCCAGCATGTCGAGGGGGAAGGCCTGGGGCTTGGGG
>NZ_VFTJ01000042.1:0-8465 GCF_006439595.1 Mesorhizobium sp. B3-1-9 | reverse complement strand
TGGCCGGCAGGCCAGAGGGGGGTGGGCGGGAACTCGGCATCGCCCATTTGAGGCTCATGCCCTCTTGGCCAGCTCCCGCAACCGGAACTTCTGGATCTTGCCCGTCGAGGTCTTCGGGATTTCGGCAAACACCACTGTCTTCGGCACCTTGAAGCGCGCCAGCAGACCTCGGCAATGTTCGATGATCTCGGCCTCGGTCGCGGCCTTGCCCGGCTTCAGCTCGACATAGGCGACCGGCACCTCGCCCCATTTCTCGTCGGCGCGGGCAACGACACCGCAGGAAGCTACCGACGGGTGCCTATAGAGCGCGTCCTCGACTTCGATGGAAGAGATGTTCTCGCCGCCCGAGATGATGATGTCCTTGGAACGGTCCTTGAGCTGGATGTAGCCATCGGGGTGCATGACGCCGAGATCGCCGGAGTGGAACCAGCCACCGGCGAAGGCCTCGTCGGTCGCCTTCCTGTTCTTCAGGTAGCCCTTCATGACGATGTTGCCGCGGAACATGACCTCGCCGATGGTCTCGCCATCGGCCGGCGTCTCCACCATGGTCTGCGGGTTCATCACCGTGAGGCCCTCGAGCGAGGCGTAGCGGACGCCCTGGCGCGCTTTCCTCGCCGTCCTCGGTCCCTTTTCCAGCGCGTCCCACTCATTGTGCCATTCGTTGACGACGGCAGGACCGTAGGTCTCGGTCAGGCCGTAGAGATGGGTGACGGCGAAGCCCGCGTCGGCCATGCCGGAGAGCACGGCCTCCGGCGGCGGCGCCGCGGCCGTGTTGAAGGTGACGGTCTGCGCGAACTGTCGCTTGTCCTCGTCCTTCGCGTTGATCAGCACCGACATGACGATCGGCGCGCCGCACAGATGCGCGACGCCATGGTCGGCGATGGCGTCATACATCGGCTTTGCCCGCACCCAGCGCAGGCAGACATGGGTGCCGGCCTGCACGGCTAAAGTCCAGGGGAAGCACCAGCCGTTGCAGTGGAACATCGGCAGCGTCCACAGATAGACCGCGTGCTTGGCCATGCCGGCATGGATGGTGTTGGTGTAGGCCATCAGCGCCGCGCCGCGGTGGTGGTAGACGACGCCCTTCGGGTTGCCCGTCGTGCCGGAAGTGTAGTTGAGCGAGATGGCGTCCCACTCGTCATCGGGCATCGACCAGGCGAAAGCCTCGTCGCCGCCGGCGACGAACTCTTCATAATCGGCCGAGCCGATGCGCTCTCCTTTCGGATAGGGCGCGTCGGCCGCATAGTCAGGATCGTCATAGTCGATGACCAACGGCTTCACCTTGGCCAAGGCCAGCGCTTCCCTGACGACGCCCGAGAACTCGCGGTCGACGATCAGCACCTTGCTGTCGGCATGGTCGAGCTGGAAAGCGATGACGGCGGCGTCGAGGCGGGTGTTCAGCGAATGCAGCACCGCCTTCACCATCGGCACGCCGAAATGCGCTTCCAGCATCGGCGGCGTGTTGGACAGCATCACCGTCACCGTATCGCCCTTGCCGATGCCGTGCTTCGCAAGCGCCGAAGCAAGCTTCAGCGAGCGGCGCCAGAAATCGCGATAGGTGATGCGCTGGTTGCCATGGATGATGGCGACATGGTCGGGATAGGTCTTGGCCGCGCGCTCGAGATAGGTGAGCGGCGTCAGCGGCTGGTGGTTGGCGGCGTTCCTGTCGAGATCCTGTTCGTAGGGATTGGCCATCCCGTTCTCCCCAAGGTTCTTTTCGAACCTTCTAACCTTAGGCCCTTCGTCACGCTATCCCCCTTCCGCGGCTGAAAATGCTATGCTGCGCCGGCTTGGTGGAATGGCGATCCGGATGGAGTCCCACCCGTGAGGCGATCGCAGCTCACGCAGGCAAATTTGACTTTTGTCGAGAGCCGTGACTAATGTCAGCCGAGGAGGCGGCATGGCGATCAGACCGGCAGAACAGATCATCCACAAGGCCGCTTGGCTTTACTATGCCCACGGCCTTCGTCAGGACGAAGTGGCGAGCCAACTCAACATTTCACGCGCTTCGGTCGCCATGTATCTGCGCAAGGCGCGCGAGACCGGCATCGTCAACATCTCGACCTCGACGCAGCTCTTCACCGACGACGTCACGGCGCGCCGGCTTGAAGACGCCTTCGATCTCGACGCCGTCTGGATCGCGCCGGAAAATGCCTATCTCGCGGATCCCTCGGCCGATATCGCCGTGCTGGCGGCGAGCGTCTTTCTCGAGCTGGTGAAGAAAGGCGACCGTATCGGCGTCGCCTGGGGCCGCACCGTCTACACCATCGCCGACATCATGTCCTATGCCGACCTGCAGGGCGTCACCGTGGTGCAACTCTGCGGCAATCTCGGCGCGCCCTATTCCTACCGGCCCGACCAATGCACGATGGAGATCGCGCGGCGACTGAACGCCAAAGGCCTCAATTTCTATGCGCCGCTGGTGCTCTCCACCGAGGAACTGGCGCAGGGCCTGCGCGCCGAGCCGGTGATCCGCGACCAGCTTGCCGGCATTGCCGATTGCGACCTCGCGCTTTATTCCGTCGGCGCGGTCGACGCCGACAGCCATCTGGTGAAATGCGGCGCATTGTCCGCAGGCGAGATGGAAGCGCTGCGCAGCCAAGGGGCTGCCGGCGTCATCGCCGGGCAGATCATCGACGCCAAGGGCGAGGTGCTCGACTGCAGTTACAACCGGCGCGTCATTTCCGCCGAACTCGCCTCGCTGCGCGCGATCGAAAAGCGGCTGATGGTGGTGCAGGAAGACACCAAATTCGAGCCGCTGCTTGCGGTCGTCGCCGGCGGGCTTTGCACGCATCTGGTGATCGGCGCGCACATGGCCGAGCGCCTGCTCAATCACGCGGGCGAAGCCGGCAAAAAGGCATCCTAGAAAACCACCCTCGCCGCTTCTGTCATCAAGACGTCGCGGCTTTCTGTTCATGAGCAAAAAAGACGGAACCGGACGGAACGACATGCAGAACCTTTGGAATGACGCCGACGCGGAAAAGATGGTTGCCGACTATGCCAAGAAGGGCGTCGCCCGCGACCTTGCGCTGCGCGTCTACACGACCCGCCTGCTTGGCGGCGAACCGCGGCTGGTGCTGCATGGCGGCGGCAACACCTCCTGCAAGACTAAAGCCACCGATCTGGTCGGCGACGAATGGGGCGTGCTCTGCGTCAAGGGCAGCGGCTGGGACATGGCCGTCATCGAACCGCAGGGCCTGCCGGCGGTGAAGATGGGCGCGCTGCTCAAGGCGCGCTCCCTGGACCAGCTCGCCGACGAGGACATGGTAGCGCTGCAGCGCTCCAACCTCATCGATCCGTCCTCGCCCAACCCGTCGGTCGAAACGCTGCTGCACGCCTTCCTGCCGCACAAATTCGTCGACCACACGCATTCGACAGCGATCCTCGCCATCGTAGACCAGGAAGACAGCAAGGCATTGGTGAAAAAGGTGTTCGGCGACAAGATGGGTTACGTGCCCTACATCAAGCCGGGCTTCGACCTCGCCAAGGCTGCGGCGGAAATCTTCGACGCCGACCGAAAAGTCGAGGGCCTGATCCTCGACAAGCATGGCATCTTCACCTTCGGCGACGATGCCAAACAGGCCTACGACCGCATGATCCACTATGTGACCATGGCCGAGGACTATGTCGCCAAAAACGGCAAGCCGCAGCCGGCCAAGGCAGCATTGCCGGCAAAGCTTGCCAAACCCAGCGACATCGCGCCGACATTGCGCGGCGCCGTTGCCGTGGCGCGCGGCGAAGGCCGCTTCGACCGCATGATCAGCGACTTCCGCACCTCGGACGCGATCGTCGACTTCATCAATTCGGCCAAGATCGCCGAGTTGGCAGGGCGCGGGGTGTCGACGCCGGACCTGTCAATCCGCATCAAGACCGGGCCGATGGCGGTACCGGCGCCCGACGCCGACAAGCTCGGCGATTACAAGGCTGCCATCCGCAGCCATGTCGATGCCTTCGTCAAGGACTACACCGCCTATTTCGAAACCAATGACGCGCTGGACGACGTCAAGCGCACCATGCTCGACCCGATGCCGCGCCTGACGCTGGTGCCGGGGCTGGGCATGTTCGGCCATGGCCGCACGCTGAAGGAGGCCAAGATCGCGTCGGATGTCGGCGAGATGTGGATCGAGGCGGTGCGCGGCGCCGAGGCCGTCGGCAATTTCCATCCGCTGTCCAAGGCCGACCTCTTTCCGCTCGAATACTGGTCGCTGGAGCAGGCCAAGCTCGCCTCGAACAAGCCGAAGCCGCTGACCGGCCAGGTCGTGCTGATCACCGGCGGCGCCGGCGCCATTGGCGCTGCTACGGCAAAACTATTCGCGGCCAACGGCGCGCATGCGGTGATCGTCGACCTCGATCCGGCCAAGGCGGCGGACGCGGCGAAGGCCGCCGGCAACAATTCGATCGGCGTCGGCGCCGACATCACCAATCCGGCCGAGATGCGCGCCGCCTTCGACAAGGCGGTCGCCGTCTATGGCGGCGTCGACATCCTCGTCTCGAATGCGGGCGCGGCCTGGGAAGGCCGCATCGGCGAGCTCGACGACGCCACTTTGCGCAAGAGTTTCGAGCTCAACTTCTTCGCCCACCAGTCGGCGGCGCAGAATGCGGTGCGCATCATGCTGGAACAGGGCACCGGTGGCGTGCTTTTGTTCAACACCTCCAAGCAGGCGATCAACCCCGGCCCGAAATTCGGCGCCTACGGCATCCCGAAGGCGGCGACCTTGTTCCTGTCGCGGCAATATGCGCTTGACTACGGCGCCTATGGCATACGCTCCAATGCGGTCAACGCCGACCGCATCCGCTCCGGGCTTCTGACCGACACGATGATCGCCAGCCGGTCCGGCGCGCGCGGCGTGTCGGAAAAGGAATACATGTCCGGCAATCTGCTCGGACAGGAAGTGACCGCCGACGACGTGGCGCAGGCATTCCTGCACCAGGCGCTGGCCGAACGCACCACAGCGGACGTGACGACGGTGGACGGCGGCAACATCGCGGCGGCGTTGCGCTGACGAAGTAAAGACACAACCTTGGAGCGGTTCATCGTTTCATAAGCGGATGAACCGCTCCTCGTCTTGACACGGTTCCGAACGGAAGGCCTTTCGCGCTTCTGCTGAAAAACTGCTTCAACCGGTCAAAGTCCCACTCCAATCCTTCGGTTACTACTCGGACGGTTGAAGGGGCATGTCTGGTGTTTTGCGTGCGAGCTCCAACCCCGATCATTGGTGGAGTTGTCGATGCCCGCGAAAAGACTGCGTATAGGTGTGCTGTTCGGCGGTCGATCCGCCGAGCATGAGGTGTCGCTGCTTTCGGCGGCCAACGTCATGCAGGCGCTGGATCCGGCGAAATACGACGTCGTGCCGATCTTCGTCACTCGCGACGGCCAATGGCTGCTCAGCCGTTTCGAGGACGGCGCCCTGGCGACGCCGTCGGCTGGCATACAGCTGTGCCTGGTGCCGGGTGGGCAGGGGCGGATGCTGGCGATCCCTGCCAGCGGCGCACCCCATGACCTGCCCGTCATCGATATCCTGTTTCCAGTGTTGCACGGTCTGCATGGCGAGGACGGCGCGGTGCAAGGATTGGCCGAAGTGGCGCGGGTGCCGCTCGCCGGCTGCGGTATTCTGGGCTCGGCCACGGCCCTCGACAAGGACATCGCCAAGTGGCTGCTGAAGGCGGCGGGACTGCCGGTCGCGCGCTCGGTGACGATCGATGAGGGTCGGCTGCCTTCGCTTGCTGAACTGGAAGACAAGCTCGGCTTGCCGCTGTTCATCAAGCCGGCGCGGCAGGGCTCGTCGGTCGGCGTTGCGAAGGTCAATGGCAGTCAGGAGTTCGAGCGCGCGCTGGCGGAAGCCTTCCAGCACGATCGCAAGCTCCTGGCTGAGGAATTCGTTCGTGGCCGCGAAATCGAATTCAGCGTGCTGGAGAGCCCCACGGGCGAACTCTTCGTCTCGCGGCCGGGCGAGATCGTGCCCGCGGAAAGTCACGGCTTCTACAACTACAACGCCAAATATATCGACGAGAATGGCGCGGCCCTGATCGTGCCGGCCGAGCTGCCGTTGGAAGTCGAGAATGCCATGCGCGATATGGCCGCCAGGGCGTTCAGAACGCTCGGCTGCGACGGGATGGCCCGCGTCGATTTCTTCCTGATGCCGGATATGAATTTCCTGATCAACGAGCTCAACACCATTCCTGGCTTCACCAATATCAGCATGTACGCCAAGGCGATGGCGGCGAGTGGCGTCAGCTATCCGGAGGTTATCGAGCGCCTGGTGGCGCACGGGCTGGCGCGCGCCGGCCGTTGAGGCAAAAGGTTTGAGAAACTGGACGCTGGGGCGACTAGTTCCCCGACACAGGGATTTGGAGAGGTTGCCGCTTGTCTTGGTACAAGATTTTCCGTTCATTTGCGTGAAATCAGCGCAAACGCCGGAGATTGGTTGAAGCCGCCCCCCAACCTCGTCATTCTATGGCGGAGCAAGGAGCGAAGCGACGCGGCGCAGACCATAGAATCCATTCCGTGACTTGGAAGCGTTGCCGCGGTGCAGAATTCTGCTCCGTTGCACGCCCTGGCGAAGGTAACGGCATGGATTCCAGGGTCTTCGCGACGGTGCTTCGCTCCTGCTCCGCCCTAGAATGACGATCGCGACGGGCGTTTCGGCCAATCTCCAGCGCATGCCACCTGCCAACGCAAACAGAGCCGGCCGGTCAAAATCCCTGTGCTGGGGCGACTAAATTAGCCCGTCACCGTGGCCGGCCGCATCACTCCGGCAGGCCAGCCGCGCGGAAGCCATCCTCGAAATGCTTGAGCGTCGCCGCGTCGCGGAACGGTTCCGTCTCGACCCAGCGGCGGGTGGAAAAATGCGGATTGCCGACAAGGAACAGCGCAACCTCTGTGCGTGCCTCGTCGAGGCGGCCGAGCTGCGCCAGGCTTGCAGCCAGGAAGCGGCGTGAGCTGGTGCGGTAGGTCTCGTCGCGGCGCAGCGTCTCGACGGCGGCTTCATAGTCGCTGGCCGCATATTGCGCCTGGCCGAGCGTCAGATAATACCAGCTCGGCGGAAATGGGTTGAGCCGGAATGCCTTGCGAATGTGCTCGAGTCCCTCCTCGATCCTGCCGGCCAGAACCACGATGTCGGACAATGTCGCCCAGATATCGGCCTCGTTCGGGTCGAGATCGATCGCCTTGGCGAATTCCGCATCCGATTGCTCGAAATCGCGTTCATAGGCAAGAAGGTTCGCCAGAACCCAGCGGCAACCGGCGTCGTTGGGATCGATCGCCACGGCCTTGCGCGCCAGTTCCAGGGACGTGCTGCGGGCAGGCTCGAACGGCTCGCCCCAATGCACCCATCGCATCCAGTGGTTCATCGCAAGCCAGCGATAGGCCTCCGCGTAATCCGGATCGAGCGCGATCGCGCGCGTCAGCATCAGGTGCGCTTCGCGCGCCATCTGCGGCGACTCGTCGAACAGTTTTCGCGCGCGCACGACGAGATCATAGGCCTCGAGGTTCTTCGGCCGGTTGCGCGCCGGCGGCGCGCGCAATCGACCGAGCAGCGCCTCGACGATCTTGGCCGTCGCCTCGTCCTGAACGGCGAAGATGTCTTCCAGGCCGCGATCGAAACGCTCAGCCCAGAGATGCTCGCCGCTCAGCGCGTCGATCAGCTGAGCGTTGATGCGCACGCGTCCCGCGGCCCGTCTTGCGCTGCCTTCCAGCAGATAGCGCACGCCAAGCTCTCCGGCGATGGCGCGCACGTCCATGGCCTTGCCCTTATAGGCAAACACCGAGTTGCGCGCGATGACGAAGAGGCCCGGTATCCGCGAGAGATCGGTGATCAAATCTTCGGTCAGGCCATCGACGAAAGAGTCCTGCTCGGGATCGTTGCTCAGATTGATGAAGGGCAGCACGGCGATCGACGGTTTGTCGGGCAGCGGCAAGGGTTTGCGCGTCGCGTCGGGCTGTTCGACCGCACCGATGAAACGATAGCCGACACGCGGCACCGTGACGATCCACTCGCCACCACCGGTCGCCTGACCGAGCAGCTTCCTGAGCTGCGCGATCTGCACCGTGAGATTGCCTTCCTCGACCGCGGTGCCCGGCCACGCCGCGTCCATCAACTCGGCCTTGGCCAGGATTTCTCCCGGACGCGCAACGAGCGCTTCCAGCAGCTTCAGCCCGCGGTGACCGGCGGCAACGGGAACGTCGCCCCGGAGCAGCGTTCCCGCGCCAGGATCAAACACGAACGGTCCAAAAGCAAAGCGCGATCCCTGCATGCGGCGATCTATAGAGCAATTCCAGGAAAAGTGTGAAGCGGTTAAGTTCGGCGTCTTCGCCGTAACCTTCCGTCCGGAATTGCGTAAAAACAAAGGGATAGAGCGGTTCGGCGTTTTTCCGTGAAACAGTGACACGCTCTAGGCCGTAGTGACGATTTAAGGAATTGGGATTCCCACAGGCCGGCAAATCAGATTCAACACTGATTTTTGGG
>NZ_VFTJ01000041.1:0-8613 GCF_006439595.1 Mesorhizobium sp. B3-1-9 | reverse complement strand
GTCGGCGGTTGCGGGTTCAAATTGCACCGTTCTCGTGCCAGCGTTCGACGGGTCAGATCGATGCAGTCCTCCGTAGTCAAATCTTTGCTAAGCTTTGTCGGCATCCCGCTGGCCCTTTTTGGGCCATTGTTTGGGGCCTACATGACATTTTGGATGCACTCTCTTGGTCCAGTGACGCCAAAAAGACTAGAGGCCTCATTCTGGGGAGTTTCTGATCCGCTGGAGGATTTGCAGACGCAAGACGCCAAAATTACTGTAGCTGCGACCACTAACGGTGTCAGCATCGATAATTTGCGCGTAGGGCAGGCCTTGATAACCAACAACGGCCTTTCTCCAATAGTTCCAGCTGACGAATTCACACCCTTAGGTGTTCTATCCAAGCCACCATGGAAGATCGTCAACGTGGTGAGCTCCGACAAAGGGGTGAAATTAAACTGGAACAGAAAAGACGACTATAATTTTGTCTCCGACCCGACGCTCCTCAACCCAGGGGATCGAGTGTTTGTTACACTCTATTTCAGCAAACCTGGGCCGTACACAAAGCAGGCTGATGATGATCGACCGGATGTGACGTGGCAGGCTCGTATAGCTAATCTGCGAGAAATATCGAACGCTCCCGACCCGGCTAAGGTTATTAACGCCGGATGGATTATCGTATTTCACAACGGCCTGCAGGTTGTATTTCTATTGATGTTGTTTGTGATCTATCTTTCGATTTCGTTGTACTTCCTTCGCTGGTCGGGATTATATTACAGAGATGGCATTGCACCGTACGCGTCATTGTTGGCCGTAGCGACAATTAACCTATGCGCTGCTGAAGCCGGGACAACATACCTCTTTGGAATGTTCCCGTTCGGAAGCTCAGCAGACAACTTGGTGAACGTTCCTCCTATTGCCCTCAACGCTCTGGTATGGGTCGGACTTTTCGTCGCCGCGCGCAATAAGCATCCGTAGCTTGCGAAGCCTTGAGGTTCGCTGTTGTAAGGCCGCCACTCCGCAAGGCTCGCTTCCAGGCGCAAAGCAGCCATTCCATCCCACCTGCCCAAACTAGGGAGTATGGCCACGGGTCAGCCCAGTTGAGCCGTTGTTTGCATGCACATGGGCCAACTGCTTCTGCTGGAGCGTTGGCCCGTTGTCTCGATCCGCATTCAGGGAGAGGCCTTAAAACATAAACCAGCGTTTATGTTTGACGGAGGCTCATGAAATACGTCGGCTATTACCGGGTCTCGACCAAAAAACAGGCCCGATCTGGGCTCGGATTAGAGGCTCAACAGCAGATGGTCCGGCAATTTGCCGGATCACATGGCGAGTTGGTCGGAGAATTCGTTGAGGTGGAATCTGGCAGGAACGATCGGCGAATTGAACTGGCAAAAGCGATAAATACCGCCAAAAAAGCCGGAGCTTCGCTGCTAATCGCCCGTTTGGACCGCTTTTCAAGGCGTGTCAGCTTCATATCCACGATGATGGAGAAGGGCGTCCGTCTGGCGATCGTCGAGATGCCGAATGCCACGGACTTTCAGCTGCACATCTTCGCCGCATTGGCCCAGGAAGAGCGTCGGTTGATTTCCGAGAGGACGAAAGCAGCGCTGGCCCAAGCCAAGCGTAGAGGTGTCATACTTGGACAGAATGGGCGCGTTTTGGCCGTGACAAACAGGGAGAGGGCCGCCGATTTCGCGAAGCAAATCCGAGACAGCCTGCCTGAGGGCTGGCAGTCGATGGGTTACTCACAGCTGGCGGGCTTCCTAAATGACGCCGGGGTCCTCACGATCAATGGCACCCTATTTTATCCTCAGACAGCCAAGAACCTAGTTCGGGTTCTTCTCTCGACACATCAAATCGACCATACTTGAATGTACAGATTGGTTCTTGACGCTGGACCCTTGCCGAGGCCACATCTCAACCGCTGGCCAACAAAAAAACGAAGCAGTCATGAAAAATTAAATTGCATGTCTTCAAACGGTCGAAGTATATTAGGCCCGTATAATAAATGAGGGGACTAATGACCTATTCCGGGCGGGACTCGAAAAAACATAGGCAGAAAGGGGGAAAAAAGCCGCGACCCGGCGAAGTGTCGCGAGCAACTTTGGCAACTTCAGTGCTGCTAGTCGTGGCGGCGTGTGCTCCCCTTCCTAATTTCACCTCCAGCGCCAGATTTCCGGTCGCTTTGGTGATACGTCATCTCAATTGCGAAATGAAGCACGCTTTCATCGATGAAAAGGAAAAGGCGCCAAGCTGGTTCGATGTCGATAAATGGTCGGTGTCGACGCAAATAACTCTGAAAGCGGATAGCGAGATCGATGCCGGTGTGGGGTATGATCACAAATACAATCGCAGCCTCACAAAGCTAGTTGATCTCCCCCTAGGGGCGGACGTCAACCAACATGGCCATCGTGATACGCTTATCGGTTACAGCAATAATCTGGAAAACCTCCGAAAGCTCGACTGCAGCAATGAACAGAAGGTCGTTGAGTCACTTGGATGGCACCCGCTGACCGGAAACCTCGGAATTGCTCAGTGGCGGGACAAGATCTTCCTTGCATACGACGATTTCGCGAGGCCTGACAGCCTCAGTTACGCTAACCAATTTAGACTGGTGATCGATGCGAATTCGTCGCCGTCACTCAAACTGATAAGTGTAACGAACAGCGCTAAGGCAAGTGCGTCAATCACCAACGAGGATACATTGAGTGTGGCATTTGCGAAGATAAAGACGCCGCCTGCCGCAAAGCCCATCGCTGTTTACATTGTTCAGAAGCCAAGTCCACCGGCGCCTCCCGGTGCTGCGCCGCAGCCGCCGAAGACCACGATAACCATCGTACCTCAGGCAGCTCCTAAGGTTCCCAGGAATGAAGTTGACCCCTACACGCAGCAGCGTCTGGATCAGATCCAGAATCAGGGCGTGATTCAGCGTGCCCTTCCTGATTGTCGTGTGAGCGGACTTTGCTAACCAGGTGTGAGTCGATCAGCAAAACAGGGTAGTTACAGATGCCGTTGCGTGCTGAGCAGGGAATTTCGATCTCAGTTGCACCACCGCCCCCGGGTGAGCCAACCGGTCCGATTTTGGCAGTCGAATTCGCTTCCCAAGAGCAGTCCAATTGGTGCTGGGCTGCATGCTGTCAGATGGTTTTTCACTTTCTCGCGGTCAATAAGCTCTCACAATGCGATCTTGCTAGCGAGGAGTTTGCTTGCTCCTGCTGCTCGGCCCCTTCATCACCTCAATGCAACAAACCGCTCTGGCCGGACGGGGTATACCGGCACTACCATGTCCCCTTCGTCCAAAAGGCTCAGGCGCTCACGTTCGTGCAAGTGAAGGAGCAGATAGATGCAAACCGGCCAGTGGAGGCTTACATTGAGTGGAATGGATCGGGCGCGCACGTTATTTTGCTCGCAGGGTACTATGACAACGGGGATGTCGTCGTAATGGACCCGTTGTCAGATGGCCCAGCCAGAAAATCTCTGGACTCCGTCAGGGACGCAGACGGGATGGGTCAATGGACTATGACATACGTTGATCTCGGCGGTCGAGTTGGAGTGTGACGATGGTGCATACGACCCAGCTGCCGGCTAAACTTCGGCAAGAGGTTGCCTCGCAAATATCCGAGCGGCTAGTCCCGCCAGCTCCTGGCGCAAGCGTGCCAAAGGCAGAACAGTGGGTGCTGAATTTCGGCACGGACGCAAAGACGTCGCCCATGAAGCTGTGCTTGGCTGAAAGCTTTCCTATTTGGTCGCTCGGGTTAGATGCCATTCAGGCTCACCGCAGTGGCTCCGAGACCGCTCTTTTCACAGGTTATTGGCATCATCAGATCAAGTACGGAGATACCGCAATTCGCTACGCCAGGTCCCGCTCTGATCACGCAATGGCAAAGATGACTGTTACCGAATTAGGCGGGGAAACAACTGCCAATAAGATAGATCAGGTAATAACCTGGATCGATAGTAATGTCTCGTCTGATGCAGAAGCTAGGCTGCTCCTTGTGCCATCGTTCGGAATAGTGGCCTTTTGGCTTTCGGCGCCACCAGACAACGACATTGTCGTCGCCGACAGGCCAGCGTACTATGCTGGCGACATCTTGTTACAGCATATGTATGATTTTGATAACTTTGTCGGCTTATTGACGCAATTGCCGCCCTCGGCCGGTGTTCCGAATCGACAGCAATCTCGTCCCTAGCCTGTTAACACCTTAAGCAGCGAGTCAAGGTTGACGCGCCTCAGCACTCGTCACTCTGTCTCGCAACACACGATCGCATACAGAACATGCCTTCTGGCCTTCCTGACCGAACCACCTACAGGTGTTCCGAATTGTGCATTCAGGTAGAACCATAGGACCGCTGCCTCCTGAAGCCTCAACCTCAGCAAAAACCAAAGCCGGCACGCCACATCTTCCGTTGACCCAGTGGCCACATCGCTCCTCCTTACACCGCCCGGCGAACCGGAAACGGGCTTCTACATCGCCGACTTCTGATGCGCGACGTATGAATTCCTCATCAATTGGAAGTGTTTGTTCAAGCCGAAAAACGACGCCGTCATCGCCGACAAGAGCAAGTATCTCCGCGTCGACATCCGCTGAGTAACTTGGACATGTGACGCGCGCCCGCACAACACTATTCC
Source organism: Mesorhizobium sp. B3-1-9 (assembly GCF_006439595.1). Taxonomy (NCBI): domain Bacteria; kingdom Pseudomonadati; phylum Pseudomonadota; class Alphaproteobacteria; order Hyphomicrobiales; family Phyllobacteriaceae; genus Mesorhizobium; species Mesorhizobium sp. B3-1-9. Next base: position 4,004 of record NZ_VFTJ01000041.1, on the reverse strand, counting down.
GCCTTGAGCCATAGCCCGAAAGGCGGCCATTTCCACCCGGCCGCTTGGGCAGCCTTTCGATCTGCCGGACGAGGAACTGGATTGTACCTGAGGTCCAGTTCGGCCAATTCAGCCGCTACGGCTCGCTTGATGCTTCTTTCGATAGCCGCCTCCACCTCAGTGGTTAAGGGAAGCTCGATAACAACCCTGAATTCCGCCATGTTCTCCTCCATCACGAAAAAGCCGCGTGCCTATTTGACATTACAAGATTACAGTATAAGGCTACAATCGACAGCCAAGCAAGTCGTCTAGCCCGCACGTTAAAACAACTGGCGGAGACCATCATGCTGCGGTTCTATAACGTTCTGTCCGGCTCGCCGACGCTCACACCTGCGTCCTCAAAACGCAATCGCTTTGGGTATCTTCGCGCCAACACCAAGTGTGAGCCGTATATTACCGCTTCCACCTTAGGCTGGATCGGCCATTTGCCATTTTCGTTACAGCTGCGCTGGGAAAGGGGGCTTCGGATTCTGTGGCGACTGTCTACCGCAGATGACTTTCAAGAATTCGACTTTCTGTTTGCAACCGACTTGAAGTTAGAAGCACCGACATTGCGGCCATTTGATTCGGTTCCTGTTGTTGCGATCGCTCCCGAGGAGGGCGTCGTGCAGTTTTGGACGGGCCTAGTTGGTTTCGGTGAAAACGACGCAGCAATCAGGGTGCGTTCCATCCCCAACTACCCGACCAGGTTTCAATACCTCGTATATGATGGCGTTATCGAGGTTGGTTGGTGGCATGGCCCGATTGTGTTCCCGATCAGGCTTCTACGAAGCGACGTGACCATCACGATCTCCCCAGATCGTCCTCTATACTACGTGGAACCGATCCCTTCGCTGACCGCCCTCAGGGCCGCCTTGCATCAGTCGCCCATTGACGATGTTCGGTCTTTGGGTCCCGACGAGCTCGAATTGATGAGAGCCGAAATTGCGCCTACGGGGCGCGCAAATTCCTACGCCGCTCGATCACGAAGCCGGCGCTAACGACATATAACGGCGAGCGTCGTCATTTATGTGAGCGCATTGACTCCATTTAACTTCAAGAGCACTGTACGTGGTTGTCGGAACGAAGTTTAGTGACTTCCGACGTCTGGAGGACGTAATGGCTACAAATGGAAAACTTGAGGGTAATACTGAAGTTTTGCATGATGGTAAAGCAGCGACAGTCCGAGTAGCGGGTCACTCGCTTACGATCTCAGATGCTACTTTGGCAAAATTATATGAAACTGCGACTACCGACATAGTTAAGCCTGGCGCAAACGTGATGGTCCGCGTCGGTGTCGTTATAGAGTGGTAATGGACGGCGCCACGACCAAGGTTGCGGTTGTGGCGCCACATTTTCAGGTGCGCCGTGACGAACCTAGATGCGGTCCTGATCAACATGCCTTTTGCAGCGGCGGAGGTCCCAAACATAGGGCTTTCTTTGCTTAAGAGTGCTGCGTCCGAAGCGGGGTTCACGGTCCGCATCGAGTATCCGAACCTTGTTCTATATGACGTCTTAGGGCATGACCTCTATACATTGCTTTCCTATGGGTTCCCTTCGAATACCGATCTTCTTGGCGAATGGGTTTTTGCACGACATTTTCTGGACGCGCGTCTTAGGACTAGTATCACCAGCTGGCACGAATTTTGGCGTCTGACGCGCCAGAGAATGAAATCGCACCGGCTCTATGTCGAACGCACGGCTCCTCTTATTGAACGGTTCTTTTCCGGAGAGGACGACCCTGTCTTTGACCAAGTAGAGGCCTTTGTTCAGAAATGCGTTGAAACGCTTTTAGAGAGCGGAACTAACCTATTCGGCTTTTCAACCACATTTCAGCAAAGCGTATCATCGCTGGTCGTTGCAGAACGGATAAAGAAGTTACAGCCCGATTCGACAATCATTTTTGGAGGCGCCAACTGCGAGCGGCCTATGGGTGATGCCATTGCGCGCAATTATACCTTCATCGATGCGGTCGTCTCAGGCGAGGGTGAGCAAGCGATTGTCGACATTCTGCGCCGAGTCCAGGCGGGCGGGAGACCTCTAAGGCACTACCATTCATCCGTTGAAGGTGGCCCCGCGCCAGCAATTATCGAAGACGTTAATGCGCTGCCATATCCCAATTACGATGACTATTTCGAAGCTGTTTTAACATCACCGCGACAAATGGTGCCGAGCCTGCTTGTTGAGGGCTCAAGAGGATGTTGGTGGGGTGAGCGGAGTCATTGCACCTTTTGCGGCTTGAATGCCATGGGAATGACGTTTCGGTCGAAGACAGCGGGTCGACTTGCCGATGAGATCGAGACGCTGTCCGCCCGCTTCGATGTAACCCAAATAAACCTGGTCGATAACATTATCGATCTGAAGTGGCTAGACGTACTTGGGGACAGACTGTCCCAAACATCACTTAGCCTATTTGTGGAAACGAAGGCGAACCTATCGCGAACGCTAGTCCATAAGTTGCGACACGCCAGAATAAACCGAATTCAGCCCGGAATTGAGAGCCTAAGTGACCTGACATTAAAGCGGATGAAGAAAGGGGTGTCGGCGTTGGCAAATGTCCAGCTACTCAAGCTATCGGCGTTGTATGGGCTTGATGTTAGCTGGAACATAATATTTGGTTTCCCGGGCGAAGTGACGGAGGATTATCAGCAGAATCTCCAGTGGATTTCACTACTGACGCATTTGCAGCCTCCTGAGGTAGCAACGGACGTTAGAGTTGATCGATATAGTCCGCTATTCGTGGCTCTGGAAAATCCGCGCCCATATCCTGCTTACTTTGATGTATTCACGTTGAAGGAGAGCCGGGATTACGTGGACCTTGCTTATTATTTTTTGCCGGAGCATCTGCAACCGGAGTTAGCATTCGAGAAGCGAAGAGTTATCGACGCGGTAGCTCATTGGCAGGCGACGGCACAAGCTAGCGTGCTTACGATGTCAAGCGAAGACGATCATCATTACGTAATTGATACACGGGTGGCTGGGCGTGAGCACTTTGTGGAGGTAGGACGTACCGAGCGGGAAATACTGGCTGCATGCAGTGAACGGGTGACTCGTGACAGACTTGCGGCTTCGTTCGTGACGCAGCCCGATCCCGAGGACTTCCAAGCTTCGTTGGGAGGTATGCTTAACGCTGGTTGGATTATTGAGCGCGATGGCGCGCTGCTGAGTCTGGTGTTGCAGGAGGAGGAGTTTGCTTCCGATGAGTGGCTTCGACGCGTGGCTAGTCGCCTTAAGGGTCGATCAATTCCGAAAAGCGATCGCGTCTTACCTTGGACAAGCGCGTTTGATGCCATTGACGTCAGGCGGGTTCACGGCAGTTTCACCGGGTCGTCCCAGACAGAGCGCTGATTTCGTCAATCATTGAGCAACAGTGAACGAAATGAGGCCCTTGACCGGCGAGGATATGTTCTTACTCATTGATAGCCCGAGCAAAACATGGCGCACACAATCAGCTTCCGTATCCTGGTGAAGATTCGTTGGGAAAAGCGGGTCGTGCGGCGGGACGAGTAGCGGGTGATCTGGCTTTTCTCAGCGGCCCGGACTTAGCTCCGACCACCTCGTTCAGGCCCTTTAAGCTTCTCCGGAAGGGCTTGAGCAAAAAGAGTGGATTGCATCTCCCAGGCGGCCTTTAAATCCGCCACTATCATCTTTTGCATCTCTGGAAGGCGAGACACCAAGCTCGGCTGCGTTCCACTCCCCATCCGCTTCTGGATGAACTGCAGTTGGCTGTCTGTGCGACCGCAAACGGTGACGGCAGCGTTCGACACCACTAACTCATTGACAGCCCGCACAAGCCTGTCCTCGCCTGCGGACTGAATTTTCGCTATCAGCGAACGGTCTTTGACCGCCAGAAACAACCTTCTCGGCCCCACCGGCACAATCAGGTGGGACTCTGCCTGATTCAAATTATTAGTAAGGAAGACTGGCCTGTCCGATGTAAGAAGCTCATGGTTAGCGTGTTCTGTTCTTAGGACAGACCATTTCAG
>NZ_VFTJ01000040.1:0-11075 GCF_006439595.1 Mesorhizobium sp. B3-1-9 | reverse complement strand
GCCAACTTCATGGGCTTCGTCAAACTCGCCGCTATCGCCATCTGGCTCAAATAGTTAAATCGTCACCACCGCCTAGCTTTTCTCAACCGTTCCAGTGGAAGTTCAGCCGCAAGCCGACCAGATCGACGTCCTGGCCGATCCGATCCGTGCCGAACGGAAAGGGCAGCCCGACTGCCGCGAAAGCAGTGGTCTTGTCGGGCATGAACAGGTGATCGTATTCGATTGCGAGTGACCAATTCGGGGCGAAGCCGTATTCGAGGCCCGCGCCCAGCGCGCCTCCCCATCGGGTCTGATCGCCGGTCTTGCCAGCGGGAATATCCGGGGGAAAGAGGACCTCAAAACGGTCGTGAGTCACAGCCGCGCCGCCTTTGACGTAAAAGAGAGCGTTGTCGACGCTGTATCCGACCTGGGCCGTCAGCAGCCCAAACCAGTCGACGCGGGAACGATCTATAAAAGGGGGAATGAATTCGCTGACATTGGAGCCGTTCAGATCGGCCCAGTTGCCTTGCGCTTCGAGCCCGAACACCCAGTCGTTGCGCTGCCAGCGATAGCCAAGCTGTGCGCCGACGGTGCCGCCGGTGGCGTTGTGACAGCCCTCACTGAAAGACAGGCCGGCAAGTTGAGCGTCCCAGCATGAGTGGCTCGATCCCCAGCCGCCATTGGCGCCGATGTAGAAGCCACTCCAGTCATAGCTCGCGGCGACAGGCGTTTCGGTGAGATCGGCGGCGGATGCAGGCGCAGCCGCGCCCAAGGCAGCGGCAAACGCCGCGGCGACGAGAAAACATTTCATTGAAGGACCCTCCCAAGTTCCCTGACGGTATCGGAACCCGATCCGGAAATCCCGTTACCTGGAAGCAACACTCGGGGATATTTGAATCCAAACTATACTTGGATAGGAGACTGCGGCGTCCGGGCCGATCACTTCGATGTTCGGCGATTGAACTTTGTTCCCGGCCTGGCAAATGAAGCGAAGCCCGCGGTCCCAAGAACCAGCCGCGAATGCGCCGGAAAGCCGAGATGTCCGCGTCGCCGTCGCCCGGATTTTGGCCGCGCCAAAATTTCCGCCAATGTTTTAAGAAAATTTTCGCCGAATTCTAATGGGTTAACCGGCCAGTAACATTAACGCGCTTTAATTACAGCCAGTTTGTACCGGGTCTGTGCGGGTTAGTGCGATGCAATTCAATCACTTGAAGGCAAACAGACGCAATCTGGCGCGCGGTTGCGCTGTCCTGATGATTGCCGGCGCGGCGGCCGGGTGCAGTTCCCAGTCGATGCGCTTCAACGGTGTCGATGATGTCTTCACATCCTCCACCAACAATCAGCGTGCCATCATCAACAAGCAGAATGTCGACCAGCCCTATCCGGGCGATACTGTCGCGCCTGCGCCGGTCGACGGCACGCATACCCAGTCGGTGAGCCGCTCGAGCCTCGATCCGGTTACAGCCCAGCAATTGCCGCCTCCCTCGGCGCCGGCGCCGGCAAAGCCGATGCGTACCGCTTCGGCTCCCGCCCTCGCGCCGGCTCCGGCGCTTGCTCCCGCGCCGCATCTCGACAGGACGGCCACCGGCACGGTTGCCGCGGCCAAGCCGTTCAAGACCGCCGAGCCCGATGCGGGCGCTGCGCGGCACGCGACCGAAATCGTGGTGCGGGACGGCGAGACACTTTCGGGCCTGGCAGCGCACTACCATGTGCCGGCCGATGCCATCGCCAAGGTCAACGGGATCGATCCGAAGAAGGGCATTCGCAGCGGCCAGAAGATCGTCATCCCCGCCTATGCCTATTCCAGCAAGACGGAGCCAAGGGTCGCCGAAGGCAAGCCGACGAACACGCCGAAGCAGCCCGCGCCGGAAAAGGTCGCTGTGCTGCCGCAGCAGCCCAAGGTCAAGGACGGCAAGTCGGCCGCTCAGGTCGATGCATCGGCCGCGGCCAGCGGCTCGAAGAACCCCAAGCCCGCGCCGCGGATGGCCGAGGCCAAGCCGGCCGGCGCCGGCGGCTCCTACACCGTGCAGCAGGGCGACTCGCTGTCCTCGATCGCCAGGAAGACCGGCGTCAGCGTCGTGGCGCTGAAGCAGGCCAACGGCATGCAGGACGGCCTCCTCAAGATCGGCCAGACGCTCAAGGTTCCGGCCGGCGGCACGGTCGCTGTCGCAGCGGCCAAGGCTGCCGCTACCACCGCCAAGCCGGCGGTCGATCCGGTGACCACGGCGACGACGCAGCCGCCGGCGAAGACTACGCCGTCGCAGACGCTCGCCTCCTACACGCCGCCGAAGAAGGACGCCAAGGTCATCCAGCAGGCCGAGGACGACGATGCGGTGGCACCCGACGCGACCGGCATCGGCAAGATGCGCTGGCCGGTGCGCGGCCGCGTGATCTCCGGCTTCGGTTCCGGCAAGGACGGCGTCGACATCGCGGTGCCGGAAGGAACGCCGATCAAGGCGGCCGAGAACGGCGTCGTCATCTATGCCGGCGACGGTCTCAAGGAATTCGGCAACACCGTGCTGGTGCGGCACGAGAACGGTCTGGTCACCGTCTATGGCCATGCAAGCTCGATCGAGGTGCAGCGCGGCCAGAAGGTCAAGCGCGGCCAGGAGATCGCGCTGTCCGGCATGAGCGGCACGACCGACTCGCCCAAGCTGCACTTCGAAGTGCGCAAGAATTCGGCCCCGGTCGATCCGACCGGCTATCTCGAATAGAACAAGAACCGTTTTGCGGGCCGCCTGACCTCCAGTCCGGCCCGCCGTCTTCAGCCCGCTCCGAAAGGAGCGGGCTTTTTCAGTTTTTGTTTTGGCCGTGAGAACCGAAGGTTCGGTTCGCGATCATGGCCAGGCCTAATCCTTCAGCGGCTTGCCAAGCCGGCCGGCGAGATCCTGGGTGAACTGCCAGGCGACGCGGCCGGAGCGGCTGCCGCGCGTGGTGGCCCATTCCAGCGCCTCGGCGCGCAGCTGCTCGGGGTCGATCGCCAGGCCGTGATAGCGGACATAGCCGTCGATCATGTCGAGATATTCATCCTGCGAGCATTTGTGGAAGCCGAGCCAAAGGCCGAAACGATCGGAAAGCGAGACCTTTTCCTCGACCGCTTCCGAGGGGTTGATGGCGGTCGAGCGCTCGTTGTCGATCATGTCGCGCGGCAACAGATGCCGCCGGTTGGACGTGGCGTAGAAGATGACGTTGGTGGGGCGGCCCTCGACGCCGCCTTCGAGCGCCGCCTTCAGCGACTTGTATGACGTGTCGTCATGGTCGAAGGAGAGGTCGTCGCAAAACAGGATGAACCGATAAGGCGCTGCCTTCAGGAGGCCCATCAGCTTGGGCAGCGTGTCGATGTCCTCGCGGTGGATCTCGATCAGCTTCAGCGGCCGGTCGAGCTTGTCGGAGGCGTTAACGGTGGCATGCACGGCCTTGACCAGGGACGATTTGCCCATGCCGCGCGCGCCCCACAAAAGCACGTTGTTGGCCGCATAGCCGGATGCGAAGCGCTCGGTGTTGTCGAGCAGGATGTCGCGCACGCGGTCGACGCCGCGGATCAGGCCGATGTCGACGCGGTTGACCTTGCGCACCGGTTCCAGAAAGCCAGGGTCCGCCTGCCAGACGAAGCAGTCGGCAACGCCGAGGTCGGTCTGCGGAACCGGCGGCGGGGCGAGGCGGGAAACCGCCTCGATCAGGCGGTCGAGTTTCTTGTTCAAGGCGTCCAGGCTGTCGGTCATATCAGGTCTTTTTGCTGTGGTATTTCAGGATGTGGGAGCAGCTTCCACGGCGTCGCTGCTAGAACCAAGTCCAAGCTTTTGTTGGAGCATGATCTTTCGGTGGCCTCGAAGCGGCTTCCGCTGCGACGCTCTAGCACGCCGCAAACGGCTGGAAAAGCAACGGATTGGCCTCGCAGCGCAGTTGCATTGGCAAGTTTACCGACTATATTCCGGCCAAATTTTCGCGGGGCCGCCCCGGCGGTATTTCACCATCCAGGAGTTTCTTGATGTTCGTTACACCGGCATACGCCCAGGGCGTCGGCGCTTCGCCAGACATGCTCATCTCGATTTTGCCGTTTGTCCTGATTTTCGTGATCATGTATTTTCTGATTATCCGGCCGCAGCGCGGGCAGCTGAAGAAACGCCAGGAAATGCTGGCGGCGGTGCGCCGCGGCGACACGGTGGTGACCGGCGGCGGCTTCGTCGGCAAGGTGACCAAGGTGATCGACGACAATGAGCTGGAGATCGACCTTGGCGGCGGAACCAAGGTGACCGCGCTGCGCTCGACGATCTCGGACGTGCGCGTCAAGGGCGAACCGGTGGCGAACCAGAACGCCAAGAAGTAGGCGAAATCCCAGCGGTGATGGCCGCGGGCAGGGTTCTGACGAACGGCGGCAAATGGTCTATCTTTCGCGCCTGAAGGTCATTTTGATCGGGCTTGCCCTGATCTCGATGGTCTTCGGCGCGTCGAATGTTCTGGCCGCAGTGCCTGGTGCGCATATTGTGTTTCACCTGGATACGGACCAGGTAAAAAGCCGCCGGCTGGAAGCAGTGCGCGACCAGATCAGGACGCTGCTTCGCGATGCCGACCCCAGGATCGACTATAGCGGCCTTGTCGTATCGGGCCTCACGGTTCAACTGCGCCTTGGCGATCCAGGGCAAGTCGAGGCCGCCAAAGCGGCACTCAAGGCGGTGGTCGATCCCATTGCCGGCAAGGAAGGCCCGGTCCAGGAGTTTGCGCTGGACGACAGCGAGCGCGGCCTGTTGAAGCTCACCATGACCGATGCCGGCGCGAAGTATCAAACCTCTGCCGCGCTCGCACAGTCGATCGAGATCATCAAAAATCGCCTCAACGAACTTGGCGTGGCCGATTCCGCGGTCCAGTTGACGGATGACGGCATATTGGTTCAGGCGCCGGGCGTCGCGGATTTGCACAGCCTGGCGCAAACCCTTGCGCGGCAAGGCCGACTGAGCTTCCAATTGGTCGATACGTCGACGCCTGTGAACGATGCGGTCAACGGCCAGGCGCCTGCCGGTTCAAGCGTGCTTTACACGCTGGATGATCCGCCAGTTCCCTATCTGGTCGAAGACCGGGTGCTTGTGTCGGGTGACAGCGTTCTGGACGCGGAAGCGATCCGCGACAGTTCGACAGAGCAGTTTGTCGTCGCATTCCGGCTCGATTCCAAGGGTACGCAACGTTTCAAGTGGGCAACCACTCGGAATATCGGCAAGCCATTTGCGGTGATTTTGGACGGTCAGGTGATTTCGGCACCTATGATCCGTGAACCCATCGAGCACGGCACCGTGCAGATATCGGGAAATTTCACGGCCGACAGCGCCAAGGAGCTTGCCCTGTTATTCCGCACCGGCGCGCTGCCGGCGAGATTGACAATCGTCGAGGAAGCACGATAGGGCCGACCGTGGTTGGAACGAAAACCATAGCTGATAATCTAGCCGATGGCGGAACGCTGCCGCTTGTACGCCTGAACGGATAAGAACGAATGCTCTATTTCTCGCGCCTGAAGATGATCCTGATCTGGCTCGCCGTGGCCATCACAGTGATCCTCGCCGCGCCCAACCTTTTCCCGGCAAGCACGCTGGCGCAACTGCCGAGCTGGGTGCCGAAGCGGCAGATGACGCTCGGCCTCGACCTTCAGGGCGGCTCGCACATCCTGCTGCAGATGGATCAGAACGACCTGATCAAGGATCAGCTGCAGACGACGCGCGACGAGATCAGGACGCTGCTGCGCGACGCCAAGATCCAATATACCGGCCTTGGCGGAACAGGCCGAACCGTGCAGGTGCGCATCAACGATGCGAGCCAGGTCGAGGCCGCCAAGACAGCGCTGAAGCCGATAACCAACCCGGTCACGGCCGGTCTGTTTGCCGGTGGTTCCGTGCAGTCGATGGCGCTGGACGATTCCGAGCCTGGGCTGTTGAAGTTCACCGTTACGGATGCCGGCATCAAATATCGAACCTCGACCGCGCTCTCGCAGGCGATTGAAGTGGTGGAGCGACGCGTCAACGCGCTAGGCACGACCGAGCCGATCGTGCAGCGGCAGGGCGACGATCGCATCCTGGTCCAGGTGCCCGGGCTCCAGAATCCGCAAAGGCTCAAGGACATTATCGGCCAGACCGCCAAGCTGACGTTCCAGATGGTCGACACGTCGGTGCCGGTCCAGGACGCGATGAAGAATCGCCCGCCGGCTGGCGACTCGATCCTTTATTCGCAGGACGATCCTCCGGTTCCTTACCTGGTCGAGAACCGCGTTATCGTCTCGGGCGAAGACCTGTCGAATGCGACGCCGACTTATAATTCACAGACCAATGAGCCGGTGGTTTCGTTCACCTTCAATTCCCGCGGAGCGACGCGGTTCGGCCAGGCGACCCAGCAGAATGTCGGCAAGCCGTTCGCCATCGTGCTCGACAACCAGGTGATTTCGGCGCCGGTGATCCGCGAGCCGATCCTCGGCGGTAGCGGGCAGATCTCCGGCAATTTCACGGCCGAGAGCGCCAACGACCTCGCCGTCTTGCTGCGCGCCGGCGCCCTGCCGGCCAAATTGACCATCATCGAAGAGCGTACTGTCGGCCCCGGCCTTGGTCAGGACTCCATCCACGCCGGCAAGGTGGCGGGTGTGATCGGCTCAATCCTCGTCGTCGCCTTCATGTTCGTCGCCTACGGTTTCCTCGGTTTCATCGCCAATATTGCTTTGGCCGTGCACGTGGCGATGATCGTCGGCGCGCTGTCGCTGCTCGGCGCTACGCTGACCTTGCCCGGCATCGCCGGTATCGTGCTCACCATCGGCATGGCGGTGGACTCCAACGTTCTGATCTATGAACGCATCCGCGAGGAGCGGCGCAACGGCCGCTCGGTCATCCAGGCGATCGACACCGGCTTCTCCAAGGCGCTTGCGACAATCGTCGATTCCAACGTCACCTCGCTGATCGCGACCGTCGTGCTGTTCTTTCTGGGCACCGGTCCCGTGAAGGGCTTCGCCATCACCTATGCCATCGGCATTCTGACGACGGTCTTCACCGCCTTCACCTTCACCCGCATGCTGGTGTCGATCTGGCTGCGCCGCGCTCGTCCGAAGGAATTGCCGCGCGCGCCGGTCACCTTCATTCCGCCGGGCACGAAGATCCCGTTCATGGGCATCCGCCGCTGGACATTTGCTCTCTCCAGCACGTTGTCGATCCTGTCGGTCGTCGGGTTCCTGACTCTTGGCATCAACTACGGCATCGACTTCAAGGGCGGCTCGCTGATCGAGGTGCAGTCCAAAAAGGGCGATGCCGATCTTGGCGATATCCGCAGCAGGCTCTCCGAGCTCAACATCGGCGAGATCCAGGTGCAGCAGTTCGGCGCGCCGAACGACGTGCTGATCCGTGTCGGCACGCAGGACGCCGGCGAGAACGCCGAGCAGACCGTCATCGACAAGGTGCGGGGCGAATTGCAGGACCAGTATGATTTCCGCCGCGTCGAAGTGGTGGGTCCGACGGTTTCCGGCGAGCTCGCCAAGCAGGGCACCATCGCCATGCTGATCGCTCTGGCCGGCATCCTGCTCTATGTCTGGTTCCGCTTCGAATGGCAGTTCGCCGTTGGCGCCATCGTGGCCACGGTGCACGATGTGGTGATGACGATCGGCTTCTTCGTCCTGACAGGACTTGAGTTCAACCAGTCGTCGCTGGCGGCGATCCTGACCATCATCGGCTATTCGCTGAACGACACCATCGTCGTCTATGACCGCGTGCGCGAGGATCTGCGAAAATACAAGAAGATGCCGCTGCCTCAGCTCTTGAACAACGCCATCAACGAGACGCTGTCGAGAACCACGCTGACCTCTGTCACCACGTCCCTGGCGCTGTTGGCGCTGGTGCTGTTCGGCGGCGAGGTGATCCGCTCCTTCACGCTGGCAATGCTGTTCGGCGTGGTGTTCGGCACCTATTCGTCGATCTTCATCGCCGCGCCGCTGCTGATCCTGTTCCGGTTGCGGCCGCAGGCCGCCACCGAAGAAGAGAAGAAGCCGGTGAACGGCAAGGCCGTGGCGACCTGACGCCGTCAGAGCCGGATGATTTCAGGTCGAGCCGACCTGAAAATCATCCGGCTCTAAATCAAAGAGATAGAGCATGATGTCGTCCGAAAACCGCTCCACACTTTTCGGCATCATGCTCTAGACCCATGGCCAAAGGCATCATCATCCGCGAGGCGCATTTCCCGGGCAAGGCGCCGATCGAGGCCTATGGCAATGGCGGCTTCCGTTTTGCCGACATGTCGCATCGGGGCTCGCTGCTCGTCCTGCCGTCGGGCATCCATGGTTGGGAGCCGGCCGATCCGCTGGCGCTGAAGGCCTCGGATTTCGACAGGCTGTTCGCCGAGGCCGGCAGGGTGGAGATCCTGCTGGTCGGCATGGGCAAGGAATTGCGGCCGCTGCCGGCGGCGCTGCGCGCCGCGCTCAAGGAGGCCGGGATCTCGGCCGACCCGATGTCGACCGGGGCGGCGGTGCGGACCTACAACGTGCTGCTCGCCGAAGACCGCGCGGTGGCCGCTGCGCTGATCGCCGTCGACTGAATGGCCGGCACGTCCAACATCGTCAAGAATGGCGACGTCGTCATGGATGCGGTGCGCGCCGCCGACCATGACCGGTATCTGTCGGCGCTCTACGCGCCGGCCAACAGGCGCGACATGCTGCTCGCGCTCTACGCCTTCAACGCCGAGATCGCCAGCGTGCGCGATCGCATCCACGAGCCACTGCCGGGCGAGGTCAGGCTGCAATGGTGGCGCGACGTCATCGCGGCCGACGGGCCGGAGGAGACCGGCCATCCGATTGCCGATGCCCTGAAGGCCGCGATCGTCGGCAATCATCTGCCGAAATCCGCTTTCGACAACATGCTCGAGGCGCGGATCTTCGACCTCTATGACGATCCGATGCCGTCGCGGACCGACCTCGAGGGCTATTGCGGCGAAACGGCCGCTGCACTGATCCAGCTTGCGGCCATGGTGCTTGATCCGGTCGTGGCGCCGCGCTTTGCCGAACTGGCGGGCCGGGCCGGTTGCGTTCAGGCCATCACCGGCCTGCTGCTTCTGCTGCCGCTGCATCGTCGGCGCGGCCAGTGTTTCGTGCCCGCGGACATCCTGGCGGCCGCCGGCACGACGCCGGAAGAGTTCGTCAAGGGCGAGGGCGGGCCTGCCGCGGAACGCGCGGTCGCTGCGATGATCGCGCTGGCGCGGGAGCATCTCAACGCCTTCGAGAAAGGCGCGCCGGCGCTTCCTGTCGCGCTGCGGCCTGCTTTCCTGCCGTTGGCGCTGACGCGCGCCTATCTCGACAAGATGGAGAAGGCGGGCGGGTCGCCGCTCGGCTCGACGACGACGCTCTCCACCCTGCGCCGCCATTGGCTGCTCCTGCGTCATGCGATGCGGGGCTGGACGCCCCTTTGACGTAAACGTCAATCATGCTAGGGATTCCGTCTATGTGGACTCGCGTCGAAGAAATGCGGGCCGCCGGAGGAGTAGCCTTTCCATGAGCCTGCCAGTCCTGGTCATTCTTGTCGTGTTCGGCATCGCCTTGTCCGTCGCCGCCGTGCACTTCACCGGCGGTACGACGACCGCGACGCTTGCCGGACCGGATCAGGCGCTCGCACGCTTTGCCGAGGATTTTCCCGACGAAAAGCCGGGTGTCGTGCGGCTGACGGCCGACAGCCATGCCGCGTTCCTTGAGCTAGGCCCGCAGCGTTGCGGCATCGTCCAGAGCATAGGCGACTGTTTTCTGACGCGCATCGTCACGCCGCGAGACGTTCTGGCGCTGGCCAGGGAGGGGAATGTGGTGTCGATGCGGTCGAACGATTTCACCTGGAAGGGCGGCACGTTCGTCTTTGCCGACGAGGCCGGCGCGCTGGCCGTGGCGGCGGCGCTGCAAGGCCGTGATCAGATCCGAAAGGCTGCGTGATGGATGAGTATAATTTCCCGCAGGTCACCCAGCTTGCCATTCCGTTCTTCGTCGCGGCGATCCTGATCGAGCTCTGGCTGGTGCGCAGCGGCCGTGCCAAGGGATCGTTCGAAACGCGCGATACGCTGACCAGCCTGATGATGGGGACCGGCAATGTCGTCGCCGGCCTGCTGCTCGGCGTCGTATCCTACTGGGCGCTGCTGTGGCTCTGGCAGTTCCGGTTCTTCAATCTCGGCCTGTCGATCTGGGTGTTTTTGGCCGCCTTCCTGCTCGATGATTTGCGCTACTATGTCTATCACCGCATCGCGCACCGGGTGCGCTGGGTGTGGGCCGAGCACGTCAACCATCACTCCAGCCAGCACTACAATCTCTCGACGGCGCTGAGGCAAAGCTGGACCGGCCTGTTCACCTTCACCTTCATCCTGCAAGCGCCGCTGGTGCTGCTCGGTTTCCATCCGGCGGTGATCGCCTTCGTCTTCGGCTTCAACCTTGTCTGGCAATTCTGGATCCATACCGAGACGATCGGCAAGATGTGGGGCTGGTTCGAATTCATCTTCAACACGCCCTCGCACCACCGCGTCCACCACGCTACCAATCCGCGCTATCTCGACGCCAACTATGCCGGCACGCTGATCATCTGGGATCGCATGTTCGGAACCTTCGTCGAGGAACTGGAGCAAGACCGGCCGCGCTACGGCATCGTCAAGAACATCGGCACCTTCAATCCGCTGAAGGTGGCGTTCCACGAATGGATCGGCATGTTCAAGGATGCGCTGGCGCCGGGGCTGACGCTTGCCCAGCGGTTGAACTATCTCATCCAGCCGCCGGGCTGGAGCCATGACGGCTCGCGCGATACGTCCGAGACGCTGAAGGCGGCTTATGTGCGGAGGAATCCGGGAGAGGCAGGAAAGCCGGGATTGCCAGGGATGGGTGCCGAGCCGGCGGAGTAAGACCCCTTCAGGATGGAGCGCTCGACCCACCGTCTCGAATCAACGTCTCGTAGTCGCGACCGCCGTAGAAGATGTTGATGATGCGAACGACATCGCTTTCGACAACATAGGTGATGACGGCAGAATGCTCGAAAGGGACGGTTCGCAAGCCTAGGCCGTAGTGACGATTTAAGGAATTGGGATTCCCACAGGCCGGCAAATCAGATTCAACACTGATTTTTGGG